>NZ_JALBGX010000100.1:0-23940 GCF_023006465.1 Rhizobium sp. PRIMUS64
CTTGCCGCCGGCGGTGATCTCCGTCCCGGTCTCCGGCAAGGCTGTCGCGGCGGACACCGTGACGACGCGCCGGCGCGCGGTGCCGCGGTGCTGCATGCGCGAGACGACCTCCTGCCCGACATAGCAGCCTTTCCTGAAGGAGAGGCCGCCGTTGAAATCCATCAGCACGTCATGCGGGAAGGCGTCCTGCAGGGCGAAGTCCGATCCTGATGTGACGATGCCGTGGCTGATGCGCAGCGCGTCGTAGAGCGCCTCTTTGCCATCGCCATGTTTGCCGGGCCGGCGGATCAGCGTGACGCCCGCCTTGGCGAAGCGGCTGTCTCGGACGCCTTGGCTGTCTCGGACGCCCTGGCTGTCCCGGACGCCCTGGCTGCCCTCGGCATCCTCGCTCCAGGAAACGGTGACGCCCTCTTCCGTGCTTGTCGCAAGTGTGACGGCGGCGCGCAGCTTGTACATTGTCAGCCGCTTCAGCAGGCCGTCGCGCTGGCCGGCATCGGTTTCGATCATGTAGCCGTCGCCGTCCTGCCAGATCATGAAGTCGAACAGGATCTTGCCCTGCGGGGTCAAGAGTGCCCCGGGCCGTGCCTCGTCGGCGCCGAGCGAGGTGATATCGGTTGTGATCAGGTTCTGCAGGAAGGATTGGGCTTCCGCGCCGCTGACAAGGAGCAATGAGCGGTCATTCAGGAATACGGCTGGCATGGCGGAACCTGTCGCGTTGGTCATCGCTCAGAGGTATGTCTTCATGAGGTGGATCGCAAGCGCCATGCGTAACGTGAAAAGCGCAGGCGAGACGGGCATCAATCGCCTGCTGTGAAGAATTTCCATTTGCCTTGAGGCGTAATGCCGAGGCGGTAGAAATTATATCCGCCGAACTCCTGCATGTCGGAGAGATCGCCGGCCGTGACGATGCGCAGCAGCTCGACGCGCTCCGGCGGCGTCAGCGACTTTAGGTCCTTCTCGGCAAAATAGGGCCAGACATACATGTCGTCTGCTGTGCCCTGGCCGACATGCACGAAGCCGGTCGAGACGATATCGAGCATGATGGCAAGGATCTCGTCGCCATCAGGATCGCCCGACAGATCCTTCAGCGCGCCGATCGGATCGTCCGTCGGTTCACCCACCGTCACCTGTGTCTGGTCGGTGCCGGTGCCCATCAGTGGCCGCAGCCGTTCGAGATCGCCGGAGGCGGCCGCTTCGACGATCTGCTCGCGCATCTTGCGAACCGGCTCTGGCACCTTGCTGATGTCGTAGATCACCTCGGTGGGCTTGGAATTATCCTGGGTGCCGGGCGTCTTGTCGACACCCTGATTGTTCTGGCTGTTGACCAACGGATCGGCCATGGGAACGCCGGGAGTGGTCTGCGGCTGGCTCTGTCCTTGAGCGCTTCCCTGTGCTGGCGGCGTCTCGTTGGCCGCCTGGCCGGGGATGTTGTGCAGTTCGGAAAGCGCGTAGGCGGCCGGCGCAAGGAAAACATTGCCGGCGGCGAGGCTGAACGCAAGCAGCACCGGCGCGAGCGAAATTCGCGAAACTTTCTCTTTACCGGTGTGCATCAAACTCTCTGATAACAATTATTGCAGGGTGCGGTTCGCGGAGAATTCGCCGGCAAGCATGCGCTCACGCAGCGAATCCAGCAGGGCTTCGGCGCTCTTTTCCCCATGCAATCTGATCGTCTCGCGCAGCGCATGTGCAATGGCGGCATCAGCGATGATTTCAGGCTCGATCCCGTCGGCCATGCCGTCGGCCCAAGCCTCGTTCTGGTACTCCAGAGCTGCCTGCATCTTTTCGTGGACGATCATGTCGTCGATGTCGTTGAGGCTTGCTTCCATTGTTTTTTCCTCAGCACTTCTCATGTCTTACTGCACCGTTAACAACACTAACAGCCTTTTCCCAAAACGACACGTCCGCATGCGAAAACAGGTTAATTAAACGTCAATTTCCAAAGCGCGAGGTAATTTCTGTGGCAAGTGTTGCACCTTCGTTACGGTAGCGCTCTTCTGCCACGATGGCCGCCGGGGTGCAATCCGTATAGACCGAGGCGAAGGCGCGATAGCCGCGATTGAAGGCCGCTGTGAGCTTTTCCTTGCGCTGCTGCTCGTTACCGGTCTCCGAATCGAGCAGCTGCTGCATGCCGTTTCGCCACTCGTCGCCGCCGGGCGCCTTGCAGAGCGTTCTGAGATAATGCACCGAACCCAGCACCTCGGCGAACCGCGCCAGCTTGTCGTCATAGGGCACGTTCACGATCGGCGGTGCAATCTGCTCCTCCTGTGGAGGCGGCGTATTCTTGCCCTGCGCCATCGTGGGGCCGGCGAGGACGAGCAGGGACAGAAAAACACGTCGAACGGGAATCATGTTCGTAGTTGATACGCTGAGCATGACGGCAACAAGGCGTGCTTGAAAGTTTCCACGTCTATTCGCCGCCCGCCAGCCGCTCAGCGCATTCAAGTACGCTCTGTGGCACGGGCAGCCGCCGGATTTCCTCCACCGTGTACCAACCGAGGGCGGCTGCATCGTCGGCGGCTTCCGCCACCGCGTCCCGATCCGCGTCGACGCGGAAGACCGACAGCAGGAAATGGCTGTTAACGCTGCCGTCGGCCGCATGCGTCTTCAGGTCGTAGGTCGAAAATAACCGCGGATTCCGTGCCGAAATGCCGGTCTCTTCATGGAATTCGCGCAGTGCCGTTTGCTCAGGCGTTTCGCCGGGCTCGGCGCGCCCGCCGGGAAAGGCGTACATGTCGGCGGAAGGTGGGTTGCGGCGCAACACCAGAAGGAATCGTCCGTCGCGTTCGAGGATGGCGGCGGAGCCGGGTTTGGCGGTGGAGGTCATCGGGACTGCTCTTGCTGTGATCGCCTATCCTATCCGATGAACCGACATTTGCATGCCGGCGCTGCTTGGCTTCCACACTTTTCGCAGGGATAGTTGCCAATGCATGTCGCTGAAAAGTGTGCAGCGGTTTTGAGATAGCGACATGCATGAAGCAAAAAGCCGAAGGATTCGAAAGGGCTTCCGTGACCTACATCATCTATGCCTTTGCCGCGGTCTTCGAGATCGCCGGCTGCTTTGCTTTCTGGGCATGGCTGAAGCTCGAAAAGTCCATCTGGTGGCTGGCGCCGGGCATGGTCTCTCTGGTGCTTTTCGCCTGGCTTCTGACGCTGGTGCCGAGCGAGGTCGCCGGCCGTACCTTCGCGGCCTATGGCGGCATTTATATCCTCGCCTCGCTGCTTTGGCTGTGGCTGGTCGAAGCCCGCGTGCCTGATCGTTACGATATCGGTGGTGCGCTGATCTGCCTTGCCGGCGCCAGCCTCATCCTCTTCGCGCCGAGAGGCTGAGGTGTCTTGACCGAACACCAGCCGGGTGCAAAGACAAGCCGATGTGTGGACGTTTCGCCCTGACAATCTCCAGCGCCGACCTGCGCGACGTCTTCTCCGGTCTCGATCTCGACGACTTTCCGGCGCGTTACAACATCGCGCCGACGCAACCGATTCTCGTCGTCATATCAGGCGAGGGCAGGGAGCAGGGCAGCAACTTGGCCGACCGGCGCGCCGTGCTCGTGCGCTGGGGCCTCACGCCGGGTTGGGTCAAGGACCCGAAGGATTTCCCGCTGCTAATCAACGCGCGCTCCGAAACCGCGATCGGCAAAGCCTCTTTCCGCGCAGCCATGCGTCATCGTCGCGTGCTCATTCCGGCCTCCGGTTTTTATGAATGGCATCGCCCGTCCAAGGAAAGCGGCGAGCGGCCGCAGCCCTATTGGATCAGGCCGCGCCAGGGTGGGGTCATCGCCTTTGCCGGGTTGATGGAGACATGGTCCTCGGCCGACGGCTCCGAGGTCGATACCGGCGCGATCCTGACGACAGCAGCCAATTCAGCCATATCAGCGATCCACGATCGCATGCCTGTCGTCATCAGACCTGAGGATTTCTCCCGCTGGCTCGATTGCAAGACCCAGGAACCGCGCGAGGTGGCCGACCTGCTGCAGCCCGTTCAGGATGATTTCTTCGAGGCCGTCCCGGTCTCCGACAAGGTCAACAAGGTCGCCAACATGGGTCCCGACCTGCAGGAGCCGGTCGTCATCGAAAAGCCGCTGAGGGCGCCCGAGAAGCAAAAGCCTGACGACGGCCAGCTCAGCTTCTTCTGAACACTATCCTCCGCACCTGCGGGCCTGTCGGTGACCGATCGGCGTCGACGTCTCAGATAGGCGGCGGCGATGCGTCGCTCCATCAGGTTTTTCGGGTTGTGCTTATGTCGCCAGAGCGTTGTCGGGAGATTTCCGGCGATCGCCTCGTCATTCATTTCGTCAGCGGTGCCTAACGCATGTAACCCGAAAGCACGCATGATTCCGATTTGAAGCTTTCCGCCTCAAGCGGATTTTTTGACGCCGGTCGGCTTATGCTTGGCCATCAGCGATGCTGCGGCAACAGCCTTCAGGCCGACGGGGCGATAGTTGGCGGCGAGGTCTGGCTTGGCCACCTGCTGTTCGCCGGTACTGCTCTTCTTCGAAGTCACGATACTCTCCTTGCGTGGTTCTTCCCTGGGCATTTTATAGTTTGATGTTTCGTCACGAATAGCGACAAAACGGGGGCGTCGCTTATCAGGATTTGTAAACGCCCACCATAATTCGCGAGGCTTAACTGAAGCCTACGTTGGTTAATACTTACTGAAGAGAGCAGTTCCAATAAAAGTACGAAAGCGGTTTTCGGGGAAAAGCGCGGAACGGTTTTCACCCGGATAAAGCGCATGCTTTTCCCGGGGATCCGTCAGAACGAAGGGAGAGAAGCATTTCCGTCATTCGAAGAAATCCGGAAATGCTCGGGGGTCAGATGTGCCGGCCGATATCGTCGTCGCCGATGCCCGGCTCCTCGATCGTCAGCGTCCCGTATTTCCGCCGCCATTTCCGGGCGCCGAAGGGAAGTGATACGAGGTAGGCGGCAACGGTGAAGACCATCACTTCCCAGGTGTAGCTCATCAGCAGAGCCACATAGAGCACGACGCCGAGCATCATCGGCAGCACGAGATCGCGCCGCAGGCGGTTGCCTTCCGATTTGCCCGACCAGACCGGCAGCCGGCTGATCAGCAGGAAGGCGATGAGCACGGTGTAGATCGACGAGAGATAGGCGAAGGTGCGGTCCGTCGCCAACCCGAGGAAGCCGAGATAGACAGGCAGCAGCACCAGCATGGCGCCGGCCGGCGCCGGCACGCCGACGAAATATTCCGATTGCCAGCTCGCCTTGTTTTCGCGTTCGGCCATGACATTGAAGCGAGCAAGGCGAAGCCCGGCGGCGATCGCATAGATCAGGGCGGCAATCCAGCCGAGCGAGCGTGCCTGGTCGAGCGCGAAGACATAGACGACGAGGGCGGGCGCGACGCCGAAATTGACGATGTCGGCAAGCGAATCCATCTGCGCGCCGAACTTCGAAGTCGCCTTCATCAGCCGCGCTACGCGTCCGTCGATGCCATCGAGGAAGGCAGCGAGCAGCACCATGGAGACGGCGAGCTCGTAACGATTCTCGAAAGCCAGCCGGATGCCGGTCAACCCGGCGCAGATCGCCAGAATGGTGATGAGGTTCGGAAAGACGAGCCGGAGCGGGATTTCGCGCAGACGCGGGCCGCGGGCGGAATCATCCGGCCCGTTGGGCTCGAAAGGCGGAAAAGGCGTTTCCATATCGCGTTCCAATCGTTCCTAGCTGCGGCGGCTGATGACGGGACCCTTGGCGGAGGCGAATTCGGCGATGACAGTTTCTCCCGCAACCGCCGTCTGGCCGAGCGAGACGCGTGGCGCGGCACCGGCGGGCAGGAACACATCGAGCCGCGAGCCGAAACGGATCAGCCCGAAGCGCTCGCCGGCATCCACCGGCTCGTTGGGGTTCGCCCAGCAGAGGATGCGCCGCGCCACGAGGCCGGCGATCTGCACGACGCCGATCTGGCCGTGCCGGGTTTCGATCACCAGCCCGTTGCGCTCATTGTCCTCGCTCGCCTTGTCGAGCTCGGCGTTGACGAAGCTGCCGGAGCGGTAGTTGATGCTGACGATGCGCCCGCGCATCGGCGCCCGGTTCACATGGCAATTGAAGACGTTCATGAAGACCGAGATGCGCAGCATCGGCTCGGAGCCGAGGTTGAGCTCTGCCGGAGGGGTCACCATCTGGATCGCCGAGACCTTGCCATCGGCGGGAGAGATCACCAGGTCGTCGTCCTGCGGGGTCACGCGCTCGGGATCACGGAAGAAATAGGCACACCAGAGCGTGAAGATCATGCCGATCCAGAAGAGCGGCTTGAAGATCCAGCCCAAGACCAGCGACGCGACGAAGAAGGCGGCAACGAAGGGATAACCCTCCTTGTGCACGGGAACGATCGTGTTGCGAACCGTGTTGAACAGGCTCATGGCTGCCGGTCTCCTTGCGTTTTCATTTTTGCTGGTTAGCGAAAAACCGTCTCCGGGGCAATGCTGCGGCCTCGGCCCTGGTTCCCATGCCGGGGTTCTGAACAACAAAAGCCGGCCGGCGTCGGTCTCCCGGCTCAGCTTGCCGGAGCAAGCCGCGTTATCACGCCGAGGTCGTCGCTTTCGCGCACCTGCTTCAGATGTTCCTCCGCCTGTGTCGCTTCGCGCTGGCGGTTCCACATCGAGGCATAAAGGCCGTTTCTTTCGAGGAGGGCGGCATGTGTTCCGCGCTCGGCGATCTCGCCGCTTTTGAGCACGATGATTTCATCGGCGCCGATCACCGTCGAAAGCCGGTGGGCGATGACAAGCGTCGTGCGGTTCTTCGAAACCAGGTCGAGTGCCTCCTGGATTTCCCGTTCCGTCGTCGTGTCGAGCGCCGACGTCGCCTCGTCGAGGATCAGGATCGGCGGTGCCTTGAGGATGGTGCGGGCGATCGCCACCCGCTGCTTCTCTCCGCCCGAAAGCTTCAGCCCGCGCTCGCCGACCTTGGTTTCGAACCCCTCGGGCAGCATTTCGATGAAATGCGCAATCTGCGCCACCTCGGCGGCTGCAAAGACCTCGCCGTCGCTGGCCGATGTGCGGCCGTAGCGAATGTTGTAGGCGACCGTGTCGTTGAAGAGCACCGTATCCTGCGGCACCATGCCGATCGCCGTACGCAGGCTCTTCTGCGTCACCGTGCGGATATCCTGGCCGTCGACGGTGATCTCGCCGCTCTGGATATCGTAGAAACGATAGAGCAGGCGCGACAGCGTCGATTTGCCGGCACCCGACGGGCCGACGACGGCGACCGTCTTGCCGGCCGGCACCTCGAAGGAAATGCCCTTCAGGATCGGGCGGGCCGGATCGTAGGAGAAGTACACGTCCTTGAAAGAGATAGCGCCCTGGCCGATCCGAAGCTCCGTTGCATCGGGCGCGTCATGGACCTCGGCCTTCACCTCAAGCAGGTCGAACATCTGCTCGATATCGGTCAGCCCCTGGCGGATTTCGCGATAGACGAAGCCGATGAAGTTGAGCGGCACGGAAAGCTGCAGCAGCATCGAATTGACGAAGACGAAATCCCCGACCGTCTGCTCGCCGCGCTGCACGGCCAGCGCCGACAGCACCAGCATGATCGTCGTGCCGATGCCGAAGATGACGCCCTGGCCGAAGTTCAGCCAGCCGAGCGAGGTCCAGACATCGGTCGCGGCCTTCTCATAGCGTTCCATCGATTTGTCGAAGCGCTTGGCCTCCATCTCCTCATTGCCGAAATATTTGACGGTCTCGAAATTGAGGAGGGAGTCGATCGCCTTGGTATTGGCGTCGGTATCGCTGTCGTTCATCGACCGGCGGATGGCGATGCGCCAGTCGGATGCGCGGATCGTGAACCAGATATAGGCCCAGACGGTAAAGCCGGTAACGGCGAGATAGGAGAAGCCGTAGCCCCACCAGAAGATCACTGCCGTCAGCAGGAATTCGATGACCGTCGGGACCGAATTGAGGATCGTGAAGCGCACGATCGTCTCGATGCCCTTGGTGCCGCGCTCGATGATGCGCGAAAGCCCGCCAGTCTTGCGCTCCAGATGGAAGCGCAGCGACAGCTCGTGCATATGCACGAAGGTCCTGTAGGCGAGCTGGCGCACGGCATGTTGCCCGACGCTGGCAAAGAGCGCGTCGCGCAGCTGGTTGAGGCCAAGCTGGATCAGCCGGGTGATGTTATAGGCGATCACCAGCGCGATGGCGCCGGCCAGCAGCGGCGGCACAGAGCCGGCAAGATCCATCCTGCCGTTCAGCGCATCGGTCGACCACTTGAAGAAATAGGGAACGAGCAGCAGGACGAACTTGGAGATCAGCAGAAAGACCGAGGCCCAGACGACGCGCATCTTGAGGTCGGGCCGGCCGGCCGGCCACATATAGGGCCAGAGGTTGAGAAGCGTCTGCAGCAGGTTGGATTCCGAGACTGTCTTGCCGTTTGCCATGCTTGTCTCCAGCCCGGATGGGCTTGCCGCGACTACGGCGCTTCGATGCCGGCAAAAGCACGGAACCGGGATGTGCCTGAAAGCGCTTCCCATAGCCCGCAGCCGCCACCGCCAGATAGGGTGCCAGGCGGACGAATACAACAATTGCAGGGCTGAGGAAAAGACAGGCCGGGCGACGACAGCGCCGCGCATCTGTTCAGACGCGCAAAGGACGCTGTAGCACTTTGAACTGCAGTATGTTGCCCGGCCTCGTCATGATGTCTGCTGCTTAGAGGTGCTGGCCGGAAAGGCGCTTGCGGTGCAGCTCTTCGGCATTCGGCAACACATCCTTCGGCAGGCCGAAGATCTGACCGGGGCGAATGCGATCGGGATTGATGATCTTGTCCTCGTTGGCGATGTAGATCGTCGTGTAACGAACACCGAGGCCATAGGTGCGGCGCGAGATCTGCCACAGCGTGTCGCCGCGGCGAATGATGACCGCCGCGTTGTTCGCCGTCAGCGGCGCCTGTTCGATCGTCTTCGGCTGGCTGCTTCCGACATCGTTTGCAGATGGCGCTGCCGGCGCGGGTGCAGCGGTGAGTTCGGCGATCATCCCGCCCAGTCTTTCGAGCGCGGCGCCGACGGACTTTGCATCCTTAGGCAGGCCCTGCAGCAGCTTCAGCGCATTGCCGGCGATCTGCGAGGACGAGCCGGACGCTTGCTTGAAGCTGTCAGACGCATCGGCGGCCGGGCGGAAGTCGGCGACGGAGCGCAGCGCGAATTCCGTTGCCGAGCGCGCCGCCGCAAGCTGTTCGGCCCCCGGCAACTTGCCATCGGCAAACAGTCCCTTCAGCAGGCCGTAGGCCTTGCCTGCCTCGGCTTTGAGTTTGCCAAGCTCGCCTTCGTCGAGCGGCACCATCGAGGAAGCACCGTTCGCGTCGGCGGGAACCGATTGCGCGGCGACCCTTACCTGATCGCCGGCCGGGCGATTGAAATTCACCGCCGCACGCACGACCACCTTGCCTGCGGGGTCGACGACATCGACGCGGATCTTGTGGTCGCCGACCGAGAGCGACACCACACCGTCGATGACGAAATGCCCGTCGGAGCCGGCGGTATCCTGGCCGACGAGGCTGTTGTCGGCATAACCGATGACCTTGGCATTGGAACGAGTCGTGCCGGCGATGAAGATCTTGTTGCCCTCGATTTCGACGGCATTGACCATCACATCGGGCACATTGGTCTTATCCGGTGCCGTAGCTGCGCCATTGGAGGAGGTGTCAGTGAGGTTCGGCGTCTGCAACGCCAGCTCGCCGGTTGGTGCAGGTGTTGCAGCAGGCGCAGCCGAGCTTTCGCCCGTTGCCGGCTTGTCCGCAGGCGGCGCCATCGGATTGGAGGCATCGGCAACTTCGGTTCCGGCCTTTGGCGCGGTGATGATGCGGCTCGCTGCGCCGGGTTTGGAAACCATGGCGAGCAGATTGGCGCCATTGCCGTCCTTCGGCACGGAAATGGTCGCGACTTCTTCGGAAAGCATGCTCTTGCCGTCCTTGCCCGTGAACTTGAGCACGAGCTGGTGGTCGCCCGCCGGAAGCGGATCGTCGAGGACGGCGGCGAAATCACCGCTCGCATCGACATTGGCCGTCGTCACCACCTTTTCGCCGTCGAGCACCTCGAGTTTGCCGTTCGGTTCGGCGGAGCCGGCAATCACCGTCGAGCCGTCGGGCTCAACGCGCAATACGTCGAAGGCCGGAAGCTTCGGGCCGGTATTCTCCGCTGCCGTGTTCGCCGCAGGGGCAGGCTCCGGCGCACCGGTCAGCGCAGTTTCGGCCTTGGCGATCGCGGCAAGCGCATCGGCGATATTCTCGGGCAGCGACTGGACGATGGCGAGCGCTTTCGCGCCGCCGTCCTTGGCTTTGGCGGCAAGGGTCTGGGTCGCGGGATCGAGGCCCTCGGGAATTGTGAAATCGGCAAGTGCGGTCAGCGCGCTGACGGCCTTGGTCTTGGCGGCGGTGAAGACATCGATGGCGGGGCCCTTGCCGTCGGCAAACAGCGCCTTGAGCTCGCTGAGCGACACGCCGGCATCGGCCGAAAGGCGACCCACCTGGTCGGCGACCGCAGCCGAGTCGGCCACGGCGGAGCGCGATGTCTTTGCGGCCTCGTTAACCGTGTTCTTGAGCTCCGTGCTCGCCTGGTTGATGGCGTCGCCGACCTTGGTTGCATCGCCGCCGATGCGCGGCATGACGAAAAACACCATCAGTAGGATTGCGATTACGAGCACTGCAAGGGCCAGCAAGCCGGCACGGTTCTTCATCATTATGTCTCCCAGAGCGGCAATTTGCCGTAGTAACCGAAATTGCTAGCGATTCCCGTTGCTTTTCACAAGCATTCAAAGCAATTAGGCAAGCTAGGCACGCTGCTTTTCAGTCAATTTTCTTGACTGCATTGAAATGGAATAGTTGTTTGCCTCTATGACCGAACAATCTGTATCGATTCGATCCATCTGCGTTTACTGCGGCTCAAGGCCGGGACGCGATCCTTCCCACATGGCGGCCGGGCGTGCTCTCGGAAGAGAGATCGCCGAATACGGCCTGCGCCTCGTCTATGGCGGGGGTACCAAAGGCATCATGGGCGCGGTTGCAAGCGGCGTGCTTGCAGGCGGCGGTCAGGTCACGGGCATCATTCCCGAATTCCTGATCGATATGGAAGCGACTCGCCATTCGCTTGGTCAACTCAACGAACTCATTGTAACCCCTGACATGCATGCGCGCAAACACACCATGTTCGAGCGCTCCGATGCCTTCGTCGCGCTGCCCGGCGGCATCGGTACGCTGGAGGAGATCGTCGAGATCATGACCTGGGCGCAGCTCGGCCGCCACGAGAAGCCGATGGTCTTTGCCAACGTCAACGGTTTCTGGGATCCGATGATGGAGCTGATGCGCCATATGACCGAAGAAGGCTTCCTGCACACCGCCCATCGGGTGCAGCCGCTCGTCGTCGACGAGATCTCCGGCATAATTCCGGCGATCATGGCCCAGGCAGCCCAACTCGCTGCCGATCGTAACGGCGAGGACGAGGTGATTTCGAAGATGTAGGCGGGCGCGCCTTTGGAGCGGTTCGGCTGTCGCGCAAGCGCAGAACCGCTGCGCATTTTTGCTGGAAAGGCTCCAGAGCCTTTCCTGGTCAGCTTGAAGCATTCTGTTGGCTCAAACGGAGTCGGATGGTCGACCGGCCGGCGCGCGTCGTAGCCAAGCTCTACGGCCAAGCCGGCCGGTCGATCAGCCGGCCCGTTTCAGCCAACTCGAAGGGCCGGGCATCTTTCCGCCAGGGCAAAGGCGATCGGCTCGGACGTACCTAGGGGTATGCCCGTCGCCAATCGCCTTTGCCCTGACGAAAACCTGCTCCGGCAGAATGCTGCAATCTGACCAGGAAAGGCTCTAGCGCCCGCGACTTCCCTTCAGCATCGACCAGCTATAGAGGAACAGCCCCGCCCAGATCAGCGGGAAGGCGATCATGCGCGCCGTACCGAGCGGCTCGTGGAAGACGAAGACGGCGATCAGGAAGATCATCGTCGGCGCGATATACTGCATGATACCGATCGTCGAGAGTTTCAATAGCTTGGCGCCGTTCGCATAAATCATCAGCGGCACGGCGGTGATGACGCCGCAGCCGAGCAGCAGGGTCGTGTCGGCAAGACCGGTGC
The DNA here is from genome assembly GCF_023006465.1 of Rhizobium sp. PRIMUS64. NCBI lineage: Bacteria > Pseudomonadati > Pseudomonadota > Alphaproteobacteria > Hyphomicrobiales > Rhizobiaceae > Rhizobium > Rhizobium sp. PRIMUS64. The sequence goes on from NZ_JALBGX010000100.1 coordinate 12,066, forward strand.
GATAGAGGTGGCCTTGGCCGCTGCCGAATTCCAGATAGAGGATATAGAGGAGGGCCGGCCCGCTGAGGATCAGCACTTCGAGGAAGAAGCCCTGGTTCGGCCCGAGTGGCAGCGTCTTGCGCAACAGGGCGTAGAAACCCCAGCTGATCGCCAGCGTCAGCGCCACCCACGGGATGCCGCCGCTATCCAGCGCGAGAATGCCGACGGCAAGCGCCGCAAGCACGATCGCCGCGATCTGCAACGGCTGCAGCTTTTCCTTGAGCAACACCGCGCCGAGGAAGATGCTGAACAGCGGATTGATGAAATAACCGAGTGCTGCATCGAGCGAATGGCCGGCGCCGATCGCCCAGACATAGGTGCCCCAGTTGACGGTAATCAGCGACGCCGTCAGCGCCGCCATCGCCAGCATGCGCGGCGAGCTGAGTGCCGCGCGGATATCCCCAGTGCGCCCGAGCACGATCAGCACGATGCCCGCCAACGGCAGCGACCAGACGATGCGATGCGCGATCACCTCGGCCGGCGAGATATGCGCCACCGCCTTCATGTAAATCGGCAGGAAGCCCCAGAGCAGGTAGGCTGTCAGCGCGAAGGCGAACCCGCGCGGACTGTCTTCGTTCTTGGCCAACGGAACGCATGCATCGGTCGACATCGGTGTTTCCATCTTTGTTCTTCTTCTGATCCGGCCTAGCTTAAGCGCCGTGAATAGGCCAATTCATTTCGTTGAATGAAGGGTGAGAGGATTTGAAGCGGGAGACGAAGTGATGGACGAAGATATCCGACGCCCTGTGGTGGAGAGCGGAGTCCGAAGGAAGCGAATGGTATTCGTGCGAGGGCTGGGGTCTCGCCGCCGAGCCGGCGGAATAGGTTTATTCCGCCGCGATCTTGCCCGCCAGCTGCCGGTTCTTCATCAGCTTGTAGATGACGGAATCCATCAACGCCTGGAACGAAGCGTCGATGATGTTCTCGGAGACGCCGACCGTCCACCAGCGCACACCGTCGCTGTCGGTGGATTCGATCAGCACGCGGGTGATTGCCTCCGTGCCGCCATTGAGGATACGCACCTTGAAATCGGCGAGCACCAGATCGTCGATCTCGTGCTGGTACTTGCCGAAATCCTTCCGTAGCGCGAGGTCGAGCGCGTTGACCGGGCCTTCGGCATCGGCAACCGACATCAGCGTCTGGCCGTCGATGGTGATCTTGACCACCGCCTCCGAGACGATCTTCACGCGGCCGAGACTGTCGAAGCGGCGCTCGATCATCACGCGGAAGCCTTCGATGGTGAAGAATTCCGGGATCGTGCCGAGCGTGCGGCGCGCCAGCAGCTCGAAGCTCGCATCCGCGCCCTCATAGGCATAGCCGATGGATTCGCGTTCCTTGACGATGGAGATCAGCAGGTCGAGCTTCGGATCGTCCTTGGCGACCGCGATGCCGCGCCGTTTCAGCGCATTGATGAAGTTCGCCTTGCCGCCCTGGTCGGAGACCATGACCTTGCGGAAGTTGCCGACGGTTTCCGGCGGCACGTGTTCATAGGTCCGCGGGTCCTTGATCAGCGCCGATGCATGGATGCCGGCCTTGGTGGCGAAGGCGGAAGCGCCGACATAGGGCATCTGGTGGTCGGGCGAGCGGTTGAGCAACTCGTCGAAGGCATGCGAGAGCCGGGTGAGGTTGAGCAGCCGTTCCTCGTCGATCGCCGTTTCGAAACGTGTGTTGTAGGCGCTCTTCAGTGCCAGTGTCGGGATCAGCGTCACCAGATTGGCATTGCCGCACCGCTCGCCGATGCCGTTCAGCGTGCCCTGGATCTGCCTGACACCGGCTTCGACGGCGGCAAGCGAATTGGCGACCGCCTGGCCGGTGTCGTTATGCGCATGGATGCCAAGACAGTGCCCGGGAACGCCCGAGGCGATCACCGCCTCGACGATCGCCCGCACCTCCGGCGGCTGCGTACCGCCATTGGTGTCGCAAAGCACCACCCAGCGGGCGCCGCTCTCATAGGCCGTCTTGGCGCAGGCGAGCGCATAGGCCGGGTTGGCCTTGAAGCCGTCGAAGAAATGCTCGCAATCGACGATCGCCTCCTTGCCCGCGCCAACCGCCGCCTTGACGCTTTCGGCGATGCATTCGAGGTTTTCCTCGTTGGTGCAGCCAAGCGCCACCGCGACGTGATAATCCCAGCTCTTGGCGACGAAACAGATGGCATCGCTTTTGGCCTGAAGCAGCCCGGCAATGCCGGGATCGTTGGAGACCGAAACGCCCGCCCGCTTCGTCATGCCAAAGGCGACGAAGCTGGCCTGGCTGGTGCGCTTCTCACTGAAGAAGGCCGTATCCGTCGGATTGGCGCCGGGATATCCGCCCTCGACGTAGTCGAGGCCGAACTCGTCCAGCATGGCCGCGATCGCAATCTTGTCCTCGACGGAGAAATCGATGCCGGGCGTTTGCTGCCCGTCCCGGAGCGTCGTGTCGAAGAGGTAGATGCGTTCTTTCATGTCGTTTCCTCCCGCCAAGCGGGTGTTGTTTTCTGTTGTGCGGAAGCCCTACGGGCACCTTCTCCCCGAGGGGAGAAGGGGTGGCCGCGTCGTTCGCCTTGTCCCCTCTCCCCTCGGGGAGAGGGTTAGGGTGAGGGGGCCTCACGGTACAGCTTATACCTTCCCGGCAAACTTATCCGTCGCCCGGATCAGTTGATCGAGAATCCCTGGTTCCGAATAAGCATGGCCCGCGCCCTCGATCAGGTGGAATTCCGCCTTCGGCCAGGCCTTGTGCAGCAGCCAGGCATATTTGGCCGGGCAGGGCATGTCGTAGCGGCCATGCACGATGACGCCGGGAATATCCTTGAGCCTGCCTGAATCGCGGATCAGCTGTCCCTCATCCATCCAGCCGGCATGGACGAAGAAATGGTTCTCGATGCGCGCAAATGCATAGGCGAATTCCGGCTCTTCGAACTTGAAGCTCGTCGAAGGTTCCGGCAACAGCGTGATCGTTTCGCCTTCCCAGATGCTCCAGGCCTGCGCGGCCGCGAGGCGGACATTCCTGTCCTCATGCGTCAGACGCCGATGATACGCATGCATCATTTCATGCCGCTCTTCCGGCGGAATGGGGGCGACGAAGCGCTCCCACTTGTCAGGGAACATCTCCGAGACGCCGAATTGATAATACCAGTCGAGTTCGGCCTTGGTCAGCGTATAGATGCCGCGCAGGATGAGCTCGGAGACATGCTCTGGATGCGTCTCGGCATAGGCGAGCGCCAGCGTCGAGCCCCAGGAGCCGCCGAACACCTGCCAGCTGTCGACGCCGGCCATCTCGCGCAGCCGCTCGATATCGGCAACGAGGTGCCAGGTCGTGTTGGCATGGAGTTCCGCATGCGGTGTCGACCTGCCGCAACCGCGCTGGTCAAACAGCATGACGTCGTAGCGAGCGGGATCGAAAAGCCGGCGATGGGCGGGCGAGATGCCGCCGCCCGGGCCGCCATGCAGGAAGACGGCGGGCTTGGCGCCAGGCGTTCCCGAGCGCTCCCAATAGATCACATGGCCGTCGCCGACATCGAGATGGCCGGAAGCATAGGGTTCGATTTCGGGATAGAGCATGCGCAGTATCTCGGTCATATCTTCACGCCTTTCGCGGGCCAGACTTCTGTGTCGTGATCGGGATGCTGGAAGGAGATGATCGCCTCCTGCCGTGCGTAGAAATCCTGATCCTTCAGCACCGGCGCCTCGAAGATTTCCTCGACCCAGGGCAGGCGGGCCTCATAGTTGACCTGGATCAGCGGTGCGAGGTCGCTGCGGTCGTCGAAGGTGCCGATCGCAAGCTCCAGCCCGCCCGGATGACGATAGGTCATCGGCGTGCCGCAATTGCTGCAGAAGCCGCGGTCGATGTTGACCGAGGACTGGAAGTAGCTCGGCTCGCCGCGCGTCCATTCCATCCCTTCCTCAGGCGCGGTGACGAGCGCCGAGAAGAAACCGCCGAACTGCTTCTGGCACATGCGGCAATGGCAGATCGAGGGGCGTCCTAGTTTGCCCGAGATGCGGAAGCGCACGGCGCCGCACTGGCATCCGCCTGTCTTTATCGTGTCCGTCATGAGCTTTCTCCGAGGGGCCAGCTTTTCGTGTCGTGGTCGGGGTGCTGATGGTTGCTTGCCGCAATCGCATTCTCGCGGTCGGGTGTTTCAGACTGTGGTTCAAGCGGCAGGCCGTCGAGCGCGTGAAACCAGGACATCTTGCGGCCGGTGTTCGATTGCATCACCGGCTTGACCGTATCGGGATTATCCAGCGATCCGAGTGTGAGATTGATGAAATCTGTCTCCGGAATGTCGTAGAACAGCGGCGTGCCGCAATCGCCGCAGAAGCCGCGCCGTACCAGATCCGAGGACTGAAACCATTTCGGTTCGCCGCGCGTCAGGGTGAAATCGCGGCGCATCGCGGCGGCCAGCGGCATGAAATAGTTGCCGGCCGCCTTCTGGCACATGCGGCAATGGCAAAGATGGGGATAGCCGAGTTCGCCTTTGGCGCGGTAGCGCACCGCCCCGCACTGACACCCGCCGCTTCTGTCTGATTCCGCCGTCATCTGAGCTCCTTCGGTGGCCATGCCTGCGTCTCATGATCGGGATGCTGGTAGGAGACGAGTTCGAGCAGGAAGGGGGCGGCCTGCGCATCCTCCTCCGTCCGGTGCCCCGGCAATTCATGCAGATGATCGACGAAACCGATCTTGCCCTCGATGCCGAATTGGATCACCGGCGGAAACGCCGAAGGGTCGTCAAAGGCGCCAGCGGCAATCGCCATACCATCCGGCGCCTCGTAGGTCAGCGGCGTGCCGCAATCGCCGCAGAAGCCACGCTCGACGAAATTGGAAGAGCGGAATCTTTTCCGCTCTCCGCGTGTCCATTCGAAATCGGCGCCGCGTACTGAGACCAGCGGTGCATAATAGGCACCGAACGCCTTCTGGCACATGCGGCAATGACAGATCGACGAATCCTCGATGTCGCCGCTGACGCGGAAACGGATCGCTCCGCATTGGCAGCCGCCGCTAAAGGTCGTCATCTCTTGACCTCCCACGTCGTCACGCGCTCGCCCGTCACCGGGTCCTTGCCGTCCTTCAACTGGATGCCCTTCGCCGTCAGCTCGTCCCGGATCTTGTCGGCCTCAGTGAAATTCTTCGCCTTCAGCATTTCGAGACGCATTGCGATCAGCGCATCGATTGCCGATGCGACGGCTTCGTCGATCTCCATCTTTTTCGGCAGCAGGCCCAGAAGGTCGGCCGTTGCCGCAAAAGTGGCGCCCAAGGCAGGATCCGTGTGGGCAGCTTGCGCCAACGCATGCAATGCCTGCACCGCCGCCACCGTATTGAGGTCGTCCGAAAGCGCGTTCAGCACGCTTTCATCAGGCGCCGCATCGCCGGCATCTGCTGCCGGCCATTTGGCGAGCAGGCGTTCGGCCTCTTCCAGTCGCTTGATCGAGAAATCGATCGGCTCGCGGTAATGCGTCATCAGCATGGCAAGGCGCAGCACCTCGCCCGGCCATTTGCGGCCGCCGAAGGTTTCCGTGTGCAGCAACTCGTGGATGGTGACGAAATTGCCTTCGGATTTCGACATCTTGCGGCCTTCGACCTGCAGGAAGCCGTTATGCATCCAGACATTTGCCATCACCTCGGTACCGTGGGCGCAGCGCGATTGGGCGATTTCGTTTTCATGATGCGGGAAGATCAGGTCCAGCCCGCCGCCGTGAATGTCGAAGACATCACCGAGATAACGCTTGCTCATCGCGGAGCATTCGATGTGCCATCCGGGCCGGCCACGGCCCCAGGGGCTCTCCCAGCCGGGCTCGTTGTGGCTCGACAGTTTCCAGAGCACGAAATCGCCAGGATTCTTCTTGTGTGCGTCGACGGCGATGCGCGCGCCGGCCTGCTGCTCGTCGAGCGGGCGCTTCGAAAGCTGGCCATAATCCGCCATGGATTTGGTGTCGAACAGCACTTCGCCCGATGCGACATAGGCATGGCCGTTGCCGATCAGCTTCTCGATGATCTCGGTCATCTCAACGATATTGTCGGTGGCGCGCGGCTCGAAGCTCGGCTCCAGGCAGCCGAGTTCGGCGACATCGGCGTGAAATTGCGTCTCGGTCTTTTCGGTGACCGCGCGGATCGCGTCATTGAGCGGCAGGCCCGGATGGTCCCGAAGCGCCCGCGCATTGATCTTGTCGTCGACGTCGGTGATGTTGCGGGCATAAGTGACGTGGTCTTTGCCATAGGCATGGCGCAGCAGCCGGAACAGCACGTCGAAGACGATGACCGGCCGGGCATTGCCGATATGAGCGAAGTCATAGACGGTCGGGCCGCAGACATACATGCGGACACTGTTGGGATCGATCGGCGAAAACACCGATTTTTCCCGTGTCAGCGTGTTGTACAGCTTCAGTTCCGGCGTCGCGTCCATTTCACTCTCCCAAATGCACGATCAGAAAAATATCGCGACCGGCGGACCGGGGCGTTTCGCATCTTGACTATTTGGGAGACGAAAACGGCCGGGCCAGCGCTCGCGCTAGCGAATAATCTTCCGGCAGATAATGCAGATAACCGTTTTCATGGCGGGTTTTATGGCCCGGTTCGCGCTTCCGGTCAAGGGGGGCGAAGAGCGATCCAGCGGCAACAGGATACATCCATCCGATGATGAAACCCGTTGGCGCGCCCTTGAAATTCGCCCGCCATTTTCGCGGCGCAAATCTCGCATAGCCGGTTGAGAAGCTGTTGTTAACAGGGAGAAAGGGATGCGGAGACTGGCTCGATCGGCGATCGGAGCGACTGCAATTCTGGTTGTCGCATTCGCGGCATATTTCGCATACGATTTCGGAATGCTTCGCTTCAACAATCCCTCCTTAAGCAGCTATCCGATCCAAGGCATCGATGTCAGCCATCACCAAGGTGATATCGATTGGAAGGTGGTTGCCTCGCAGGCGAATGTCCGCTTCGCCTTCATGAAGGCGACCGAAGGTGGAGATCATCGGGATTCCAAATTCGCCGACAACTGGCAGCGCGCCGGAGATGCCGGATTGGTCAGGGGCGCCTATCATTTCTTCACCTTCTGCCGACCGGGCAAGGATCAGGCGCAGAATGTCCTGGCGACCGTGCCGAAGGAGCAGGGAACTCTGCCCATCGCCATCGATCTGGAGTTTGTCGGCAATTGCAACAAAATCCCGACGCTCGAGGAAATGGCTGCCGAGGTGAAGGCCTTCTTCACCGAGCTGAAAGGCACTTTTCCGGAGAAGCCTATTTTTTACGTCACTCAGGAGTTCTTCGATCAATATCTGAAAGGCAATGAATCGCGCTTTCCTGACCACTATCTGTGGCTGCGTAGTGTGTTCAGGGAACCGAGACAGGAAGAGTGCAGTCGTTGGTCAATCTGGCAATTTGCCGACAACGGCACCTTGGACGGCATCCAGGGACCGGTTGACCTCAATGCGCTATGCCCGTCGGAAGCCGGCCTGGCGCATCTGTTCTCAGCCGTTGCAGCGAACTGAGACGTCGACAGCGCCGCGCGTCTTTTCGGACGCGCAAAGGACGCTGTAGCACTTTGAATTGCCGCATAATTTTGTCCTTGAATCGATTCCGACTTAAGGAATTATGCAGGTGCTTATTCCGGAAGGCGGTAATCGACGAGCTTGTTCTCCCGCACGATGAACAGCTTACCCGTCTCGGTCACACCAGGCCCCAGCAATGGCAGGATCGCCTTTGCGACCTCGGAGGGATGCGGCAGCGTCTGCGGATCTTCGCCCGGCACCGCCTGCGCTCGCATCGCCGTGCGTGTCGCTCCCGGATCGACGCTGGTGACCCGCAGCGGTGTGCTTTGACTTTCGCCGGCCCATGTGCGTGCCAGCGCTTCGACCGCAGCCTTGGAAGCGGAATAGGCGCCCCAGAAGGGGCGGCACTTGTGGGCAGCTCCCGAAGAGATGATCACCGCGCGGCCAGCATCCGAGCGGGCAAGCAGTGGGTCGACTGAGCGGATCAACCGCCATGTCGCGGTGACGTTGATGGTCATCACCTTCTCGAACACCTTCGCCTCGATATGGCCGATCGGCGAAATGACGCCGAGCACGCCGGCATTGGCGACGAGGATGTCGAGCTTGCCCCAGCGCTCGAAGATCGAGCCGCCGAGCGCGTCGATCGCGTTCATGTCGGCAAGGTCGAAGGGCACGAGCGTCGCCGCGCCACCAATGGCCTTGATCGCATCGTCGAGGTCCTCGAGCCCGCCGACTGTGCGTGCGCAGGCAATCACATGTGCGCCGGCTTTCGCAAGCTCCAGCGCCGTGAAATATCCGATGCCGCGCGACGCACCGGTGACGAGTGCGATCTTGCCCTCAAGATTGATATTCATGATGTCGTGTTCCCTCACGAGGGGAGAGGGGTGCGGTGAACCCCTCGGGATGTATAATGGGAAAGCCGAGCCGTGTCAGCCGTTGCTGGCGAGCATGGAAATCTTGTTGCCCATGGATTCGCCGTTCTTGTCGAGCAGGCGGGTCGGATAGTCGCCGGTAAAATAGTGGTCGGTGAACTGCGGCCGGGCCGGATTGCGATCCTCGCCGCCAACGGCGCGATAGAGGCCGTCGATCGACAGGAAGGCGAGCGAATCCGCACCGATATATTTGGCCATGGCTTCAACATTGGCATATTGGTTTGCCAGTAGCTTGTCTGCGTCAGGTGTGTCGATGCCGTAGAAATCCGGGAAGAAGATCATCGGGCTTGCGACGCGGACATGGACTTCGCGCGCGCCGGCTTCACGGATCATCTGGACGATCTTGAGAGACGTCGTCCCTCGCACGATGGAATCATCAACCAGCACCACGCGCTTGCCTTCGATCATCGCGCGGTTGGCGGAATGCTTCAGCTTCACACCGAAGGCGCGAATCTGCTGCGTCGGCTCGATGAAGGTGCGCCCGACATAATGGTTGCGGATGATGCCGTATTCGAAGGGAATGCCGCTCTGCTGGGCATAGCCGAGCGCCGCAGGCGTGCCGCCATCCGGCACCGGCACGATCACGTCGGCATCGACGGGCGATTCCTTGGCAAGGTTCATGCCCATGCTCTTGCGCGTCGTATAGACGTTGCGGCCGCCGACGACCGAGTCCGGGCGGGCGAAATAGACATATTCGAACAGGCAGAGGCGCTCCGGCTGCGGCTTGCTGGGCTTGCGCGCATCGATGCTGATCGAGCCGTCAGGCTGGATTTCGCAGATGACGACCTCGCCGTTCTCAACGTCGCGGATGAACTTGGCGCCGATGATGTCGAGCGCGCAGGTTTCCGAACAGAAGATCGGCTTGCCGTCGAGTTCGCCCATGACCAGCGGGCGGATGCCGGTCGGGTCGCGCGCGGCAATCAGCTTCGTGCGCGTCATGGCGAGCATCGAATAGCCGCCTTCCATCTGGCGAATGGCATCGATGAAGCGGTCGGATGTGGAAGCGTGGCGGGAACGGGCGATGAGGTGGAGGACGACTTCAGTATCGGACGTCGACTGACAGATGGCGCCGGTCGCGATGATCTGGCGGCGCAGCGTCAGGCCGTTGGTGAAATTGCCGTTATGGGCAATGGCGATGCCGCCTTCTTCCAGTTCGGCAAAGAGCGGCTGCACGTTGCGCATGGCCACTTCGCCGGTTGTCGAGTAGCGGGTATGACCGATCGTAATGCTGCCGGGCAGGCGGGCGAGCGTCATCGGATTGGTATAGTGGTCACCGACGAGGCCCATATGGCGCTCTTGATAAAAGCGCTTGCCGTCGAAGGAGACGATGCCGGCTGCTTCCTGTCCGCGATGTTGAAGCGCATGCAGGCCAAGAGCCGTGAGCGCGGCGGCATCGGGATGTCCCAAAATTCCGAAAACCCCGCATTCTTCATGCAGCGTATCTCCGTCGAGCGGATCGTCGGTCGGGAAGGAATGGGACTGGTTCATTTCTGCGGGCCTCTGCTCTCACAAGAATGGATCGGCATTTCCAGAAATAGCTGAGCCCGGCGGAGCTGGAATGCCCGGCCGGACCCTCATTTCATGTTCCGCTCAAATGGCAATTGCCGGAGGGCGGGTCAAGCTCTTGAACACTGTGTCAATTCGCCGGCTGCTGTGCGCCGTCTGCGGGCGCGGTCGGTGCGTCTTCCGCCGGAGCCTGGTCGCCCGCCGGCGGAGTGGTACCTTCGGCGCCCTGTGCCGGCGGCTGCAGCTTATCACGGATGCTTTCGGGTATCATCTGGGCAAATTGCTCCGGCAGAACGGATTTCAGCTTCACGACCATCGAATCCAGGAAAGGTTTCGACTTCGCTTCGTTAACCCAGGCCGGACGGTGGTCGACATCGACCAGCCAGTTCCAGAATGCGACGGCGACGACCAGGAGCAGCACGCCGCGCGCCGCCCCGAACAGGAAGCCGAGCGTGCGGTCGAGCGCGCCGACGCGGCTGTCGATGATGAAATCGGCGATCTTCATCGTAATGAAGGAGATGACGATGAGCGCGATCAGGAAGACGACCGCTGCCGAACCGACGATCGCGATGCGGTCGTCATCGGTGTATTTTTTCGCGTAGGGCAGCAGGTAGGGATAGAGGTAATAGGCAGCGGCGGCCGAACCGCCCCAGCTCGCGATCGAGAGGATCTCGCGCGAAAAGCCGCGTACCATCGCCAGCACGGCGGAGAAGAGCACGACGCCGATGACAATACCGTCGAAAATCGTAATGGGCATGTAAATTCAACTCCAGGACTGCCGCTTGGCGGCCGTGTCGTGCCTTATCGTGTGCCTCCTATATCATCACCGTTCCTGGCAATGAAAGGATCAAACATCGTCTTCCACACGCAGCGCACCCTTCGATCCGGCGATGCGCGCGACCAGATCCGGCAGGCTTCCGACTTCGCTCCAGCGCCCGCCGGAGCCCTTCGGCAGTTCGGCGGAGGCGGATGGAAGCAGTGCTGCGGAAAAACCCAGCTTCTCGGCTTCCTTGAGACGCTGGGCGGTGTGCGCAACCGGTCGGATGGCGCCCGACAGGCTGACTTCGCCGAAATAGACGCAATCGGCAGGAAGGGCAATACCGGCAAGTGAGGAAACGAGCGCCGAGGCAACGGCCAGATCGGCCGCCGGTTCGGAGATACGGTAACCGCCGGCGACGTTGAGGTAGACGTCGTGCTGGCCGAGCCGGACGCCGCAATGAGCCTCAAGCACCGCCAGGATCATCGACAGCCTGGCCGAATCCCAGCCGACCACGGCGCGCCGCGGCGTGCCGAGCGAGGTCGGCGCAACAAGCGCCTGCACTTCGACGAGAATGGGACGCGTGCCCTCCATGCCGGCGAAGACGGCAGCACCCGGCGATTTCTCGTTGCGCTCGCCGAGGAAGAGTTCCGAGGGATTGGCGACTTCGCGTAAGCCTTTGTCTGACATTTCGAAGACGCCGATCTCGTCGGTCGGGCCGAAGCGGTTCTTGACCGTGCGCAGGATGCGGTAGTGATGGCCGCGGTCACCTTCGAAATAGAGCACGGCATCGACCATGTGCTCGACGACGCGCGGCCCGGCGATCTGCCCGTCCTTGGTCACGTGGCCGACGAGCACCATGGCGGCGCCCGTCTGCTTGGCGAAACGGATCATTGCCTGGACGCCGGTGCGCACCTGCGTCACCGTTCCCGGCGCGGATTCGGCAAGTTCGCTCCATAGCGTCTGGATGGAATCGATGATGACGAGGTCCGGCCGCTTGCCCTCGGCGAGCGTCGCCAGAATATCCTCGACATTGGTTTCGGCCGCCAGCATCACGTCGGTATCGGCCGCCGCGAGGCGTTGCGCCCGCAGCCGCACCTGCGCCACGGCTTCTTCGCCGGAGACGTAGATGATCTTGTGGCCGCGCCGGGCAAGGGCGGCGGCTGCCTGCATCAGCAGCGTCGATT
>NZ_JALBGX010000101.1:0-23875 GCF_023006465.1 Rhizobium sp. PRIMUS64
GCTGGGCCTGCCGGTGGCGCTGGCGATCATCGGCGGCGAGCCGCGGCGTTTCGCGCCGCTCTGCGATCTCTACCGCGAGGCGGCGCGCCGGGCAGGTCAGGATCCGGCGAAGCTGAAGACCAGCATCAACGTCCATGGCTTCATCGCCGATACAACGGAGGCGGCGGCCAATCAGTTCTACGGGCCTCAAGCCGAGGTGATGAACCGTATCGGCCGTGAGCGCGGTTGGGGACCGACGAACCGGGCGCATTTCGACATGTCGCGCGGGCCGAATGGCGCGCTCTTCGTCGGTGATCCCGAGGCGGTCGCCGAAAAGATTATCGCCCATCACGCCCTCTTCAAGAACGACCGCTTCCTGCTGCAGATGGCGATCGGCCTGATGCCGCATGCCGAGATCATGCGCGGCATCGAGCTTTACGGCACGAAAGTCGCGCCGATCGTCAGAAAGGCATTGACTGAAAGGGGCGAAGAGGCGAAAGCCACGGCCTGACGAGCGCACAACGTCGAACATCGCAATCGATTTTCGAAAAAGGATTGTGCGCCACTTCAACGTGATGAGCGTCCTTCGCGCGTCCTGTCGAACGCGCGGCGCTCTAGAACAGGATGATTTTAGACCGGGTCGGCCTAAAATTTGAATCCGGTTCTAAATTAGATAGTTAGAGCATCATGTTGTCCGAAAACCGCTCACACGTTTCGGCATCATGCTCTGAGGCGGCCGCGGCCGTCCTGCGCAAGGCCGGAACAGACGAATGGTTATCGCAAACGACGACGAACTGGTAAAGCTCAAGGAGATCGGCCGGATCTGCGCCAACGCCATCCAAGTGATGGCAGCGGCGATGGAGCCCGGCATGACGACGCTGGAGCTCGACCAGATCGGCCGCAAGGTGCTCGAGGATTCGGGCGCGCGCTCGGCGCCAGAGTTCTGCTACCAGTTTCCCGGTGCCACCTGCATCAGTATCAACGAGGAAATCGCCCACGGAATTCCCGGCCCGCGCGTCATCCGCGCCGGCGATCTCATCAATATCGACGTCTCGGCGGAAAAGGATGGCTTCTTTGCCGATACTGGCGCTTCCTTCGCGGTGCCGCCGATCAAGCCAAAGATCGAGCGGCTCTGCCGCGACGGCAAACGGGCACTCTGGGTCGGGCTCAACCAGGTCAAATCGGGCGAGCCACTGGCAAAGATCGGCACCGCCGTCGGCGCCTTTGCGCAGAAGAACCGCTATACGCTGGTCGCCAATCTGGCGAGCCACGGCGTCGGCCGCTCGCTGCACGAGGAGCCGGCCGAGCTCTCGACCTGGCCGGACCCTTCGGAAAAACGGATGATGACGGAAGGTCTCGTCTTCACCGTCGAACCTTTTCTCTCGCTCGGCGCAACATGGGCCGAAGGCGGCGACGATGCCTGGACGCTCTATGCCGATCCGAAGGCGCCGACCGTGCAATATGAGCATACGGTGGTCGCAACGCGCAACGGGCCGGTGGTTCTGACCTTGCCGGATGAGCGGGCGTAAGACCGGTACTGAACAATGAAGAAAGGCGGCGGGAGCTGACTCTGTCTCAAATCCCGCCGTACAGTCTTCGTCTCAGCTCCGCGTTTCCGGCCTGCCGCCTTGCAGGATTTCGGTGGCGGCGCGTTCGAGGATGCCGGCGATGCGGGCAGCTTCGGGTTTCGACCAGGGATAGCGCATGCGCATCGCCGAGCGCAGCAGCATACGGGCGGCGCGGATATCGCCGCCGTCCTGCATGAAGTCGCCGTCATCACTGTCGTCGGCGCCGTGACGGTCTGTTTCGAAGACACGCTTCACGTGGGCCATCTTCTCGCCGATGCGTTCCAACTTGGCGAACGTATGCAGGATCATGGCACGGTTTTCCTCGACGCGGCGGCGGCCGGCCTCGGTGATGCGATAGAGCTTCTTGGCGCCCTCAGCCTCCACCTCGGCAAGACTGGTTTCCTCGAGATAAGTGAGGGCGGGATAGATGACGCCCGGACTCGGCACATAGAAGCCGCCCGAGCGCTCTTCCAATATCTTTATCAATTCGTAGCCGTGGCGCGGCTGCTCAGCGAGCAGCGCCAGGATGACCAGTTGCAGATCGCCGGCCGCGAATTTGCGGCCCATGCGGAAATCTCCGCCGAACATGCCGCCTTTAAAACCTCTCATGGCTTTTCCTTTCATCGTGGGATGTATCTCTAGCTATGTCGCAAAACATATATCGTACGATAATAGCTTTCAAGTGCGACTGAGAATTTTTGATGTTTCGGGAAATTGATCGATCGATCAGAATTACTTGATTGTGATGCCGGTACTGCGGCGTGATAAACGCGGCATGCTCGAGCGCATCCGTCACTCCCCACCGAACCTTGTTTCCACTGCCGCTGCCGGCGCCGTTGCCATGGCCGCGGCCATGGGCTTCGGGCGCTTCTCCTACACGCCGATCCTGCCCGGGATGATCAGCGGCGTGCCGCTTTCGGCAGCGGATGCAGGCTTCATCGCGTCGGCCAATTTCGTCGGCTATCTCGTCGGCGCCGTGCTTGCAGCCTATGGCTGGGCGGCGGGGCGGGAGCGGCCGGTGGCGCTGTTGTCGCTGCTGGCAACCGCGATCCTGCTTGCCGCCATGGCCGCCACCGATTCCGTCGCCGTCTTTGCCATCATTCGTTTCTTGGCCGGCGTCGCCAGCGCCTTTGCGATGGTCTTCACCTCGTCGATCGTGCTCAGCCACGGGGCTGCCGCTGGCAACGATCATGTGCAAGCAGCGCATTTCGGCGGGCCGGGTGCGGGTATCGCGCTGTCTTCGGTCATGGTGCTGCTGATCGGCCTCGGCTTTCACGATGAACCGGGCGGCTGGCGGGCCGATTGGATCGGCGGGGCGCTCTATTGCGCAGCAAGCCTTGTCGTCGTCTTCCTGCTATTGCCGTCGGCGCCGGCGCAATCGGCGCAGGTGGGCAAGGAGCCGGCGCTCACCTGGAACCGGCCAATGGTGCTTCTGACGCTGTCCTACGGCCTGTTCGGCTTCGGTTACGTCATCACCGCGACCTTCCTCGTTACCATCGCGCGCCTTTCTGCAACCGGACCCTTCGTCGAATTCCTCTGCTGGTTCATCGCCGGCCTGACGGCGGCGGTGGCGCTGTTTGCCTGGAAGCCGCTGGTCAAGCCGCTCGGGCTTGGCGGCGTCTATGTCGCAGCGCTTCTGATCGAGGCCGCCGGTGTGCTTGCGACCGTAGCGCTGCCGCCTTCCGTCGCACCGCTGATCGGCGGGGCGCTGTTCGGGGCGACGTTCCTGGCAATCACTGCTTATGGGCTGCAGATCGGCCGCAAGCTTTCGCCTGACAGTCCGCGGCGGATCCTGGCGATGATGACGGCCGCCTTCGGCCTCGGCCAGATCGTCGGACCTGTTGTTGCCGGCTGGATCGCCCAGCGCAGCGGCAGTTTTACCGTCCCGACGGTGATCGCCGCGATCGCGCTCGTCGCCTGCGCGGCGCTGGTGATGCCCGTGATCAAGAAAATCTCTTAACCGGTTACATCTCCGTAACAATCGGCCGAACCCATTGCTGCTTCCTTCGAACTGCCTTAGTTTCCGGCACAATCAGTGTTCGACGACACTCCCGAGACTCACAGTTCAGGAAAGCAAAGCCTCCCGTGTTTCATTCCTTTTTTCCGCAGCCAAAGGCGTTCTTTAGTTCGCTCGTCGTTTGGACCCTGATTTCCATTGCCGGCTGGTATCTCTTCGCCGCCAGCCTCGGTGTATCGCTCGGTTATGCGCCGGTTGCCGAAGAGCAGCAGCCGATCGACCTTTCGTTCTTCCTGCTGCCCGAAAATGTCTGGTTCTACGGCTATTTCCTGCTGTCGGCGGTGGTCTTCTGCGGTGCATGGCATCTGAAGGCGCTGAACCACCCCTGGAAGATTTGGTCGATCTGGGGTTCGGCACTGATCATCTTCGTGACCTACTTTGGCGTCCAGATCAGCGTTGTGATCAATAACTGGCGCCGGCCGTTTGGTGACCTTCTGCAGAACGCATTGTCGAAGCAGCCAGGCATTTCCGTCGATAATTTCTACAGCTTGATGTGGGTCTTCTGCCAGATCGCATTCCTCAGCATGTTCGTATCGATCATGACCGACTTCTTCACCAGCCATTACATCTTCCGCTGGCGAACGGCGATGAACAATTTCTACATGTCGAAGTGGGAAAAGCTTCGTCACATCGAAGGCGCCTCCCAGCGCGTTCAGGAAGATACGATGCGCTTTTCGAGCACGCTCGAAGGTCTTGGCATCAGCCTCATCAACTCGGTGATGACGCTCGTGGTATTCCTTCCGATCCTTCTGGCCCTGTCGCATTACGTGACCGAGCTGCCGTTCATCGGGCCAGTGGCGAATTCGCTCTTTTGGCTGGCGCTGTTCTGGTCGGCTTTCGGCACGCTTCTGTTGGCGGTCGCCGGCGTCAAGCTGCCGGGGCTGAATTTCCGCAACCAGCGCGTCGAAGCGGCGTATCGCAAGGAGCTCGTCTATGGTGAAGACCATGCGGAACGGGCTGAGCCGCTGACCGTCAGGGAGCTCTTCGGCAACGTTCGCCGGAACTATTATCGCATGTATTTCCACTACATGTATTTCAATGTCGCCCGTTATTTCTACATCCAGGCCGACGCGCTCTTCGTGGTCTTCATGCTGGTGCCGACGATCGTGGCGGGCACCATCACTTACGGTATCTTCCAGCAGATCTCGACCGCCTTCGGACAGGTCAGCAACTCGTTTCAGTATCTCGTCAACTCCTGGACAACGATCATTGAACTGCTCTCGATCCACAAACGCCTCAAGGCCTTCGAGGCTGCGATCGACGACGAACCGCTGCCTGAAATCGACCAGCGCTACCTGGAGCGTGAGACGGGGGTCGTGCACGCCGACGGCTGATGGGCAGGGAATCTTTGCGAGCATCGGAAGATTGGCGTTTGGGGTGCCTCCTCCTCGCTGGGTAGGAGGGGCAATCGCAGCGTCGCAACGAATCTCTTCTCCCCCGCGGGGAGAAGATGCCGGTAGGCAGATGAGGGGGGCGGCCAGGCACGTCGTCTCGTTCAAGGGAACTTAGAGACACCCTGCAGGCTCGACAGCGCCATAGCCGCCATCAAAGACCTGACGTCTGCAATCTGCCGCGGGCCTCGATCATCGGGATCGCCTCCGAATAGCTGACGCAGGCGACGTCGGCGCGGTGGCAGACGTCGCTGACCAGGCGGTCGAGCGCCCGCCAATAGGCGCCGCCGTTCATTTCGACGAAGTGGAAGCCGAGCTGTAGCGGGACGCGGGTGCCGGCATACTGTTTGTCGAAAGCTTCCTTGAAGGCGGCATAGGCGCGATCCTCGAATTCCGCGGAATCGGCCGTATCCTCCTCACCCTTGGAATGGCGGACGAAGAGATTGTAGTCCATGCCGATGATCGGCTTCTCGTTCGGGCCTTCGGGGATCAGCGGCAGGCCGAAGCGGATGATGCCGTCTTCCTCGACAGGCATGGCAGGCCCTTTGGTGACCAGGCTCGCATCATAAGTGAAGCCCGCCTTCTTTTCGGCGGCGATCATGTCAGCGCCCGCGGTTGCCGAGAGATAGGGGGCGCGAAAGCCCTTGATGCCGTGATCGACCAGATCCTGCCAACCGGTCGGCTCCTGCAGGCCGACGCTCTTCCAGGCGTTTTTCAACGTCGCATGAAAGGTTGCGTATTCGGCCGACCAGTCGGCCTCGCTCCAGAGGCGGCCGTCGAAATGGCCACAGGCATGGCTCGATATGTCGTGTCCTTCGAGGTGGGCGTGCCAGATATTGCCGAGGCGCTCGCGGATCTCGTCGTCGCTCTGCGCGAAGCCGACATTGGATTTTCCGCGTTTCTGGTGCGGCGCCTGATAGGTCTTCTTCGCCGCCTCGTTCATCAGGAAGGTGCAGGAGAGAAAATAGGTGAAGTGGGCGCCGTTTTTCGCCGCCATCTCGCGGCTCTTCAGCCAGAGCGCGTTGTCGTGGGCGCCGTCGAAGGAAATGATGACGAGCTGTTTCGGCCGGTCGGCCGCCTCGGCGATTGCCGGGAGCAGGAACGAGGCAGCCAGACAGGTGGAGAGGAGAAGACGGGACATGGACACCGCGACAATTTGTTCGCGGTTTCCCTCCGACAGAATTGCGGCGAAGCTGCGGTCTCTCTGGCATTTTTTCACGCCAGCCGTTAGAGCCTTTCCTGGTCAGATGTGACAAACGGTACGGAAGGGATCCGCAATGACATTGCTTATCGTCGGCATCATACTTTTCCTCGGGGTGCATCTGGTGCGGGTGGTGTCCCCCGGCTTCCGCCGTTCGATGATCGCAAGCCTCGGCGAGAAAGGCTGGCGGGTAGCCTATTCGATCGCCAGCATCGCCACACTGATACTTTTGATCTACGGCTTCGGGCAGGCGCGTGATGTGACCGGCATGCTTTACAATCCGCCGGTCTGGATGGCGCATATAACAATCACGCTGATGCTGATCGCGATGATCTGTCTCGTGGCCTCGCTGGTGCCGGCGGGGCATATTGCAACGAAGACCAAACATCCGATGGTGCTGTCGGTGAAGATCTGGGCGCTGGCACACCTGCTCGCCAATGGCGAGACGTCGTCGGTCCTGCTGTTTGCCGCCTTTCTCGCCTGGGGCGTCATCCTGCGCATTTCCTTGAAACGGCGGCAGCGGGCGGGTGAGATCACACTCCGGCCGTTCGTCTCGGCCAAATACGACCTCTATGCCGTCGTCATCGGCATCGTCGTCTGGGCGCTGATCATCTGGAAGCTGCACGAATGGTTGATCGGGGTTTCGCCGCTCGTCATGTGATCGGCGCATAACCCCGAAATTCGATTCCGATTTTCGGGAAGGATTATGCGCGGATTCAAAGTGTTAGAGCGTCCTTAGCGCGTCCTGTTGGACGCGCGGCGCTCTAATCTTTCACATCCCCCTTACAACGGCTGCAAAATGGGGTAGAAGGCCCGATAATATGCGTTTTGCATTGTGTATGGGTATTTCCGCGGCCGGAGACGAGAATGGCATTCAACGACGACAGCTTCATCCGTGAAGTCAATGAGGAATTGCGATCCGACCAGATGAAGGGCGTCTGGCGCCGGTTCGGCCGCTATATCATCGTCGTCGCCATTCTGATCGTCGTCGGCACAGCCGGCAAGGTTCTCTACGAGTATTGGGACGACAACCGTTCCTCCGGCACCGGCGACCAGTTCCTGGCGGCGATGAAGCTTGCCGACGAAAACAAGAACGACCAGGCGCTGGCCGCGCTCGACAAGCTCGAGAAGGAAGGCCATGGCGCCTATCCGGTGCTGGCGCGGATGCGGGCCGCGACCGTCCAGGTGCAGATGGGTGATACCGCCGCGGCGATCGCCGCCTTCAACGAGATCGGCAAGGACAATGCCGTTCCGGCCGCCGTGCGCGATGCCGCCAAGATGCGTGCCGGTTGGCTGCTCATCGAGAACGGCGCCTACGAACAGGTTTCGGCCGCGATCGAGGAAATGGCCGTTCCCGGAAACGCCTTCCGTCATTCGGCGCGCGAGGCACTCGGCCTTGCCGCTTACAAAGCCGGCAACATGGCGCAGGCGCGGCAGTGGTTCCAGTCGATCGTCGATGATACCGACAGCCCACGCAATGTTGCCAATCGCGCCCATATGATGCTTGATCTGATTACCGCATCCGGCAAGGCGCCCGCCGCTCAGGGCTGATCGCGTTAAGGACAAGATATGAGTTTCACGGTCGCCATCGTCGGTCGTCCGAATGTCGGCAAGTCGACACTTTTCAACCGGCTGGTAGGCAAGAAGCTGGCGCTTGTCGACGACACGCCGGGTGTTACCCGCGACCGCCGGCCGGGCGATGCGCGGCTGATGGGCCTGACCTTCACGATCATCGATACAGCTGGTCTGGAAGAGGCCGACGCGGAAAGCCTGCAGGGCCGGATGCGGGCGCAGACGGAAGCGGCGATCGACGAGGCGGATCTTTCGCTTTTCGTTGTCGACGCCAAGAGCGGATTGACGCCCGTCGATACCGACCTTGCCGAAATGTTGCGCCGGCGGGGCAAGCCGGTGGTGCTTGTCGCCAACAAATCCGAAGCGCGGGGCTCCGACAGCGGCTTCTATGACGCCTACACGCTCGGGCTCGGCGAGCCGACGCCGATTTCGGCCGAACATGGGCAGGGCATGCTCGACTTGCGCGATGCGATCGTTGCGGCAATCGGCGAGGACCGGGCCTATCCCGCGAAGGAGGATGTCGCCGTCACAGATGTCGACATTCCACAGACGGAAGGCGAGGACAGCGACGCGGACGAAGAGCCGCCGGCCTATGACGAGACGAAGCCGCTCAGGGTGGCGATCGTCGGCCGGCCGAATGCAGGAAAATCGACGCTGATCAACCGTTTCCTCGGCGAGGACCGGCTTTTGACCGGGCCGGAGGCAGGCATCACCCGCGACTCCATCTCGGTCGAATGGGACTGGCGCGGTCGCACCATCAAGATGTTCGATACGGCAGGCATGCGCCGCAAGGCGCGGGTGATCGAGAAGCTGGAGAAGCTTTCGGTTGCCGATGCGCTGCGCGCCATCCGCTTCGCCGAAACCGTCGTCATCGTCTTCGATGCGACGATCCCCTTCGAAAAGCAGGACCTGCAGATCGTCGACCTGGTGCTGCGCGAGGGCCGTGCCGCCGTGCTCGCCTTCAACAAGTGGGACATGATCGAAGACCGGCAGGCGGTGCTTGCGGATCTGCGCGAAAAGACCGACCGCCTGCTGCCGCAGGCGCGTGGCATCCGCGCCGTGCCGATCTCTGGCCAGACCGGCTGGGGACTGGACAAGCTGATGCAGTCGATCATCGACACGGACAGGATCTGGAACAAACGCATCTCGACGGCGCGGCTCAACCGCTGGCTGGAGACGCAGCAGATTCAGCATCCGCCTCCGGCCGTTTCCGGCCGCCGCATCAAGCTGAAATATATGACGCAGGTCAAGGCCCGCCCGCCGGCCTTCATGATCTCCTGTACCCGCTCGGATGCGCTACCGGAATCCTATACACGCTATCTGATCAACGGGTTGCGCGCCGATTTCGACATGCCGAGCGTGCCGATCCGCATCCATTTCCGCTCGCCTGATAATCCGTTCGAAGGCAAGAAGAGGCGGACGTAGGCGGGGAGCTTGCACTGATTGGTGGGGCATTGCGCACGCGTCGTGGAGCCATCCCCTCTGCCTTGCCCGGCAGGGCAGAAGGGGGGGGCACAGGCACTGTGATAGCTATCCGGCAATCTCAGCCACGCTTTTGTTCAGCGCTTCACGCAGCGCCACGATCTCGGCCTGGAGGCGAGTGAGGTCGACTGTATCGCGACCGCTGGCAGCGGCGATGCAGCCGGGGATGCCGATCGCCTTTTCATTGAGGCGCTTGCCTTCGTCCGTCAATCGAAGCATCACGACGCGTTCGTCGTCCTTGCTGCGTTCGCGTCTGACATAACCTGCGGTTTCAAGGCGTTTGAGCAGCGGGGTCAGCGTGCTCGATTCCAGGAAGAGCTTTTCACCCAAGCCGCCGACGGTCTGGCCGTCCTGTTCCCAGAGCGAAACCATCGCCAGATATTGCGGATAGGTGAGGCCGAGCGTGTCGAGCAGCGGCTTGTAGACGCGGTTCAGTGCGTGGCTTGCCGTATAGACGGCAAAGCAGATGAAATTGTCGAGCTTCAACTGATCCTGCATGGGAAATCTCCAAAATCAAACAAATTTACATCGTGCGATAAATAATCGTAGCCGCTTTTTATGCATGGTAGCTATGCAGAAATATAAATTGTGCGATAAACAATCGTGCGCGATATAAAGTCAGTGTTCACAACGAACATCGAACCCGAGAGGACAAGACAATGTCGACCATCAAGACCGTAGTTTCCGCAGCAGCACTGCTCGCAGCCTCCGCCGTTGGCGCGCTTGCCGATCCGGTACTCGAACCGACAACGCAGAAATTCATCGACGGGCTTGCCGGCGGCAAGCCGATCTACACGCTGTCGCCGGCCGATGCCCGCAATGTCCTGGCCGGCGCGCAGAAGGGCGATGTGAAGAAGCTTGCTGCTAAGGAAGAGGACCGGGTCATCAAGGCTGGTCCGACAGGCAGCATCAAGCTGCGCATCGTCCGCCCGGAACATGCCAAGGGCACACTGCCGGTCATTCTCTATTTCCATGGCGGCGGCTGGGTGCTGGGCGATGCGGATACGCATGACCGGTTGGTGCGCGAGATCGCCAACGGCGCCGATGCCGCTGTCGTCTTCGTCGACTACGAGCGCTCGCCGGAAGCCCGCTATCCCGTTGCCATCGAGCAGGCTTATGCAGCGACCAAATATGTCGCCGAGCATGCCAAGGAGTTCAAGGTCGACGCCTCCAGGCTCGCGGTCGCAGGCGATAGCGTCGGCGGCAACATGGCGGCGGTGGTGACGCTGCTTGCCAAGGAACGCGGCGGTCCTGCCATCGATCAGCAGGTGCTGTTCTACCCCGTCACCGACGCCAATTTCGACAATGGTTCCTACAACCAGTTCGCCGATGGCCCGTGGCTGACCAAGGAGGCGATGAAGTGGTTCTGGAACGCCTATCTGCCCGACGAAGCCAAGCGCAAGGAGCCGACGGCTTCGCCACTGCAGGCATCGCTGGAGCAGTTGAACGGCCTGCCGCCAGCGCTCGTCATCGTTGACGAGAACGACGTGCTGCGTGACGAGGGCGAGGCCTATGCCCGCAAGCTCAGCCAGGCCGGCGTGAAGGTCACGTCGATGCGATACAACGGCACGATCCATGACTTCGTGCTGCTAAACGCCATTACCGAAACGCCTGCCGCACGCAGCGCGATTGCGGTCGCGAACGACACGCTTCGCAGCGCGCTTCACAAGTAAAACCAATCAGTCTGCGGACGGGAGGGGCCCGGCGGTTTCGCCGAGCTTTCTGCTTCTTGGAAGCGATTTGGCAAACTGCCAGGCCTTCTTCCATTTCGGCGTGATGACGCCGTTGGCGGCGCGGATATTGTTGATGAACTGCAGTGTCGCCGCTTCCCAGGAATATTGCATGGCGAGTTCACGCGCCTTGCTGCGCGAGGCGGAGAGGGCGGCAAGGCAGGCGGCTTGCAGGTTGGCGTCGAGCGCCCCGACGTCACTGTCCTCGCCGATGATGTCGAGCGGGCCGGTGACCGGGTAGGCTGCCACCGGCACGCCCGATGCCAGTGCTTCGAGGATGGTGTTGCCGAAGGTGTCAGTGAGCGAGGGAAAGACGAAGACGTCGGCCTGGGCATAGGCTTTCGCCAGATCCTCGCCGAACTGCACGCCGGCGAAGAAGACGTCGGGATATTGCTTTTCGAGCTCGGCGCGGGCCGGACCGTCACCGACGACGACCTTGGAACCCGGCAGGTCGAGATCGAGGAAGGCCGGCAGGTTCTTTTCCAGCGCCACGCGGCCGACGGTCATGAAGATCGGACGCGGCAGGCCGAACGGGTTTTCCTCGAGCGCCATCGGACGGAACTGCGTGGCGTCGATGCCGCGGCTCCAGGGCATGAGGTTGCGGATGCCCTTTTCCGACAGTTCGCGGGCAAGGCTCGGTGTCGCCACCATGCAGCCTGCGCCGCCATTGTGGAACCAGCGGACAAAGGAATAGAGCCAGCTCTTCGGTATGGGCAGGCGCGCGGAGACGTATTCCGGAAAGCGGGTGTGGTAGCTCGTCGAAAACGGCATGCGGTTCTTCAGGCACCAGCGGCGGGCGGTCAGCCCCAGCGGACCTTCGGTGGCAATATGCACGTAGGAGGGATTGTGCTTTTCGATCTCGCGGGCGATGCGGCGGTAATTGGCGATCGATAGGCGGATCTCGGGATAAGTCGGGCAGGGGATGCTGTTGAAGCGCTCCGGCGTCACCATCGAAACCTCGACGCCCATCTTCGCCAATTCGCGATTGGTGTTCTCGATCGAGCGCACGACGCCGTTGACCTGCGGGTGCCAGGCATCGGTAACGATCACCAGCCTTTCGGGCAGGTTTCCGGCGGCCGCGGCATTGGCCCAGCTCTCGCCGCTATAAGTGTTTGCCGGACGTTGCAGCATGTCACGATTTCCATCCGCGTCGCAGTGATCTGCCAACGCTCAACCCCTCAGCGGGGTTCCGGAACGGCGATTCCCGCTTGCTTATTTTGAGGCATGACCATGATGGAAATATTACAGCCCATATTGCAAGGATCGCAGGGGCTTTCGCTGGCCTGATCGCCTCGATTATGTCGGCGGCGGGCGGCGGTTTTCATGCATAAAGAATGACGGCGCCGGTCCAGGACCGGCGCCGTTTGGGAGGTTAAGCGGCAGCGGAAGCCGAGCTTGCAGTCGGAACTTCCGAGATCGTCTTCAGAACCTGCGAAGCGATCTGGTAGGGGCAGCCCTGTGAGTTCGGGCGGCGATCTTCCAGATAGCCCTTGTAGTCGTTCTTGACGAAGGAGTGCGGAACGCGGATCGAAGCACCACGGTCGGCAACGCCGTAGGAGAACTTGTTCCACGGTGCCGTTTCGTGCTTGCCGGTCAGGCGCTTGTCGTTGTCAGGACCGTAGACGTTGATGTGGTCCATCAGGTTCTTTTCGAACTGCGCCATCAGCGCTTCGAAATAGGCCTTGCCGCCGACTTCGCGCATGTACTTGGTCGAGAAGTTGCAATGCATGCCCGAGCCGTTCCAGTCGGTGTCGCCGAGCGGCTTGCAGTGATACTCGATGTCGATGCCGTATTTTTCGGTCAGGCGCTGCAAGAGATAGCGTGCCATCCAGATCTGGTCGGCGGCTTTCTTGGAGCCCTTGCCGAAAATCTGGAATTCCCACTGGCCCTTGGCCACTTCGGCATTGATGCCTTCGTGATTGATGCCGGCAGCGAGGCAGAGGTCGAGATGCTCTTCGACGATTTCGCGGGCAACGTCGCCGACGTTCGAATAGCCGACGCCGGTGTAGTACGGACCCTGCGGAGCGGGGTAGCCCTGCTCAGGGAAGCCGAGCGGACGGCCGTTCTGGTAGAAGAAATATTCCTGCTCGAAGCCGAACCAGGCGTCTTCGTCGTCGAGGATGGTAGCGCGGGCATTCGATGCATGCGGCGTGACGCCATCCGGCATCATGACTTCGCACATGACGAGAGCGCCGTTGGTACGGGCCGGGTCGGGATAGATGGCGACCGGCTTCAGCACGCAATCGGAGCTGCGGCCTTCAGCCTGCTGTGTCGAGGAGCCGTCAAAGCCCCAGAGCGGAAGCTGTTCCAGCGTCGGGAATGCGTCGAATTCCTTGATCTGCGTCTTGCCACGCAGGTTCGGTACCGGAGTGTACCCATCGAGCCAAATATACTCGAGCTTATATTTTGTCATCGTGACTCTCTCAATGCTACGAAGGTGAGCAAATCCGGAGGTGATCTCGGCGCGCAAGCGCATCCGACCGCCAGGGATGACGCTTTTAAAGCACGTAGCGTGCCAGTTTTGGCGCCACGCAAAAGAAAAATCGCGAATCAGCGTGACGGCCGATTTTTTCTCTTTTGGAAAATCGGGCTGTTTTTAACGCTCACAGGCGGTATCGCCCATCAAAACGCACTTTTCCCATCTGGAACTGGATGAAAATTGCGGCGTTAGGCTGAAATGATGAAGTGTTAAACAAATTATCGGAAGCTTTTAGCCGAGACAGCATGCCGACCGATTACAATTGTAACATTGCCCTTATTTTATGCAATTTGCATAAACTATGTGCATTGTGCTATGTAGATGGTCCTGAAATGTTGATGCGCCGAACTGAATGGAGGCGATCTCATGCCCACCGGTTTCCATCGTGAATCCGCAACGATCTACCAGTTTCCCGTGAAGGCGATACGAAACGCCAACCGGTTCGAACGCGCCAGGCTGATGGAGCGCGAGGCAGCAGACGTCTGCGATTCTGCGCTCGACAGCTGCTGGTACCATGACGAGGCAGTTCGCGAGTCCGATCGGCCGACGAAGTCCTGATTTCGTATAACCCTGAAATCGGAATCGATTTGAGGGGGATCAGCGGAGCAAACGATGCCGACAAGGCGGAAGCGCCTGTGCATGGTGTTCGTACTGCGTCAGCATGTGCGGCTAGCCGCCATCCAATCCGAGCTTTTCCCTTACGACCAATGCACCATGTTCGCTGACGACGCGGGCAGCGACCTTTGCTGCGAAGCGGGCGGCGGCAGGCGCATCGCCTGCTTCGAGGTATCGTGCGAGAAAGGCGCCGTTGAAGCTGTCGCCGGCGCTGGTCGTGTCGACCACCTTCTTCACCCTTTCAGCCGGAACGAATGTTTGCTCGCCGGCAAAATTCAGCGTGACACCGTCAGCGCCGTTCTTGACGACGATATCGACGGCGCCCAGTGCGCGATAGCGGTGGATCGTCGCCTCAATGGAATCATCGCCGAAATGGGCCGCCTCGTCGTCGAAGCTCGGCATGACGAGCACGGATGAGCGGGCGCCTTCGCTGATCGTCGTGTGCATCACGTCGTAGCTCGACCAGAGGCGCGGACGGATGTTCGGATCGAAGACGACGAACTTGCCGGCGGCCTTGGCGCGACGGACTTCGGCAAGCAAAGTCTCGGCATCCTCATGTGGCAGGATGGCAAGGGTGATGCCGGAGAAATAGATGACGGCAGCGCTCTCCACCGCCTCGCGCAGGCGGTCCGGATCAGCCGCCAGGCTGCGGGCTGCCGAGCTGTCACGCCAGTAGCTGAAGGAACGTTCGCCGTCCTTCAGATTGATCATATAGAGGCCGGGCGTCCTGCCCCTGATGCGGCGGATGAGGCTCGTGCCGATGCCTGATGTGTCGATGAAGGCCAGCATCTCACCCGACATGGCGTCGTCACCGAGGGCGGTGAAATAATCCACCGACCAGTCGGCGGCAAGGCAGGCGCGGGCATACCAGGCGGTGTTGAAGGTATCCCCGGCAAAGCCCTTGCGCAGCAGGCCGTCACCTGCCTGCGAGAGTTCCACCATGCATTCACCGATCGATAGAAACCGTCTGCTCACCTTGTCCTCCCGGCATTAGAGCGCTGCGGATCCAACAGGACGCGCTAGGGACACTCTATCACTTTGAATTGGCGGATTATCCGCAGGTCTTCATTCGCTGATACGCGGAGCCGCGCAGAGTGACAAGCGTCGATATTACGGGAGATGAAAGCCCGTCTTCGCGGGCGAGGCGAAGGCGGGCTTTCAGAAGGACGCCTATTCGTGGATGGTGTAGCTGCCCATCGCGCAAAGATCTTGCGTATCTTCCGTGGTTGCGAGGTTTGAGCCTTCTTCGAATTCGAAGCGCATGTCGTATTTGCAGACGGTGCGGCCATCGGCGATGGTGATATCGATGCTTTCGCCCGGATTGAGAACGTCGTCACCGAAGACGTCTTCTTCCCATTCGCCGACGCCGGTCGGCGAGCTGTAGAAACGTGTCAGGACGGAGTTCGTCCCGTTGGTGAGCTTGAAGTTCAGATCTTCGGCATGCAACGAAACCGCGGAGGCGGCGATCATCGTGGCGGCGAGTGCGATCAAAGCTGATATTTTCGATTTCATGTATGCGTTCCCCTGGCTTGCGATTAGGCCGAAATGGGATAGCATTCGCTCATAAAATCTTTCTTATCGGGGACTTTAGATCCAAAAATAGTCCGCTTCGTCCCGCGATGGACGGCGGTCGGACATTCAAGGCGACGGCCGCCTGGGCGGCCGTCTTTCCGTTCATGGCCTGTCCATATGATAGCAGGCGGCCTTCTGCCCGGGGCGGACCTCCTCGGTCGGCGGCATTTCGGTGCGACAGATGTCGGTCGCCTTCCAGCAGCGCGGTGAGAAGACGCAGCCTTTCGGCGGGTTGAGCGGCGAGGGCGGGTCACCCTGCAGGCGGATGCGGGTGCGCAGGCGCGCAAGCTTCGGATCGGGAATCGGCGCGGCGGAAAAGAGCGCCTGCGTATAGGGGTGGGCCGGATGATCGAAGACGGTGGCGCAGTCGCCGGCTTCCACCACCCTGCCGAGGTAGAGCACCAGCACATCATCTGAGATCAGGCGGACGACGGAGAGGTCGTGGCTGATGAAGATCAGCGTCAGGCCGAATTCCTTGCGCAGCTTGCGCAGGAGCGTGATGACCTGACCCTGGATCGAGACGTCGAGGGCCGAAACCGGCTCGTCGCAGATAATGAGCTTCGGTTTGGTGACGACCGCGCGAGCGATGCCGATGCGTTGCGCCTGGCCGCCGGAGAATTCGTGCGGATAGCGGTTGATCATTTCCGGCACCAGGCCGACGGCGGTCATGATCTCGCGGACACGTTCGGTGCGCTCGGCTTTGGAGAGTTTCGGCTCGAAGACGGTGAGCGGCTCGGCGATGATGTCGCCGACCGTCATGCGCGGGTCGAGCGAGGCGATCGGATCCTGAAAGATGATCTGCATGTCGCGGCGCGCGGCGCGCATTTCCTCATCCGACAGGTCAAGCAGGTTCCGGCCCTGCCAGAGGATGCGGCCCTTCTGCGATTTCAACAGCCGCAGGATGGAGCGGCCGAGCGTGGACTTGCCACAGCCGGATTCGCCGACGATGCCAAGCGTGCGGCCTTCGCTGAGGTCGAAGCTGACATTGTTGACGGCTGTGAGAAAGATCGGCGGCTTGAAGAGGCCTTTTGCCGGCAGTTCGAATTGGGTCGTCAGGTTCTCGACCCTCAGAAGCGATCGTTCAGCCATGGTTCAACAGCTCCTCGCGACGCGGGAAGGGGTGGTAGCAGGCGGCGCAATGGTGCGGCGCCAGGGTTTCGAGCGGCGGCGGGCGGTCGATGCAATCGTCCTGGACCTGCGAGCAGCGCGGCGAGAAATTGCAGCCCTTCGGCAGGTGCTGCAGGTTTGGCGGACGGCCGGGGATGACGACGAGGTCGTCGACATCCTGGTCCGGGCGCGGGATCGAGGCATGCAGTGCTGCGGTATAGGGATGGGCCGGATTGTCGAAGAGTTCGTCGACCGGAGCCTCCTCGACGATGCGGCCGGCATACATGACGGCGACGCGGTCGGCGAGTCCGGCAACGACGCCGAGATCGTGGGTGATCATGACGAGCGCTGTGTTCATCTCCGCCGTCAGGTCGTTGAAGAGATCGAGGATCTGCGCCTGGATGGTGACGTCGAGCGCCGTCGTCGGTTCGTCGGCGATCAGAAGCTTCGGCCGGGTGAGCAGCGCCATGGCGATGACGATGCGCTGGCGCATGCCGCCGGAGAGCTCGTGCGGGTAGAGATGGAAGCGTCGTGTCGGATCGGGGATGCCGACGCGTTTCAGCATGTCGAGTGCGGCGGCGGATGCGGCGCGCGCCGTCAGCCCGCCGTGAACCTCGAGCTGCTCCGTCAGTTGCCGGGAGATCTTCAGCGATGGATTGAGGGCGGTCATCGGGTCCTGGAAGACCATCGCCATGTCCTTGCCGCGGATCTGATCGAGCTCGCGCGGTTTCAGCGTCAGCACGTCCTTGCCTTCGAGCAACGCCTGTCCCGTCGTTTTGCCGTTCTTGGCGAGCAGGCCCATGATGCCCAGGAAGGTTTGGCTCTTGCCGGAACCGGATTCGCCGACGATGGCGATGCGCTCGCCGCGCTTGACCGTCAGGTTCATGTTCGAGACTGCCTTCACCTCACCGTCCGGCGTTTTGAAGGTGATCGAATAGTCTTTGAGTTCGAGGAGGGTATCCGTCATTTAACGATCCTTCGGGTCGAACGCGTCGCGCAGGCCGTCGCCGATGAACAGCAGGCTGAGCAGCAGGGCCACGAGGAAGCTTGCCGGGAAGACCAGCAGCCAAGGCATGCTTTCCATGGCATCGGTCCCCTCGGCGATCAGCGTGCCGAGCGAGGTCAGCGGTTCCTGCACGCCGAAGCCGAGATAGGAAAGGAAGCTTTCGGTGGCGATGATTTCAGGCACCGTCAATGCTGCGAAGATGACCACGGGTCCGACGAGGTTCGGGATGATGTGCTTGATGATGATCTTGAACGGCCGCTGCCCGGATGCGCGGGCCGCTTCGATGAATTCGCGATGCTTGATCGATAGCGTCTGGCCGCGAACGATGCGGGCCATGGTCAGCCATTCCAGCGCGCCGATGGCGGCAAAGAGCAGATAGACGTTGCGGCCGAAGATCACCATCAGCAGGATGACGAAGAGGATATAGGGAAGCGCATACATGATATCGACGAAGCGCATCATGATCGCATCCAGCCTGCCGCCGATATATCCCGATACCGCACCGTAGAGCACGCCGATGAAGACGGAAACGACGGTCGCCGTCAGCGCCACGGCCAGCGAGACGCGGGTGCCGTAAAGGACGCGGGCGAGAAGGTCGCGGCCGTTCGGGTCGGTGCCGAAATAATGACCGGTCTCGAACGAGGGCGGGATCCGGAAGGCCGCCCAGTCGGGATCTTCATAGTTGAAGGGAATGAACCAGGGGCCGATGAAGGCGACGAGGATCAGCAGCGTCAGGACGACGATCGACAGGACGGCTGCCTTGTTGCGGCCGAGGCGGCGCAACGCATCCTTAGTGAGCGAGCGGCTTTCGGGTGCAAGGCCTTCCGCCGCCAGCAGCTCCTGGGCAAGCAGCTCGCGTTTTGCGGGGTTGAGGATCATCTGTTTCTCACTTTCGGATCGAGCCACGCATAGGCGATATCAACGAGAAGGTTCAGGAACACGATCAGCACCATGTAGAAGATGACCGTGCCGAGAACCATGCCGTAATCACGGTTCAGCGCTGCGTTGACGAAATAGCGGCCGATGCCGGGCAATCCGAAGATGCTCTCGACAACAAGCGAGCCGGTGAGAAGATAGCTTGCTGCCGGACCCAAATAGGAGACGACCGGCATCAAGGCGGGCTTCAGCGCGTGGCGCATGACCGTCAGTCGAGGGCCGATGCCCTTTGCCTTGGCGGTACGGATAAAATTCTGGTTCATCACCTCGATCATCGAGCCGCGCGTGATGCGCGAGATACGGCCGGCATGCGGCAGGGCGAGAACGACGATCGGCAGGATGAGGTATTTGATCGAGCCGTCACCCCAGCCGCCGACTGGAAACCACGCGAGATGGATGCCGAAGACGAGCTGCAGGATGGGCGCGATCAGGAAGTTCGGTAGGACGACGCCGATCAGGATGAGCGCGCCCAGAATATAATCCGGTGCCTTGTTCTGATAGAGCGCCCCAAGACAGCCGACGGCGACACCGACGATGATGGCAATCAGGAAGGCAGCCGTACCGATGGTGAAGGTGTAGGGCAGACCGATCATGATCTGCTGGGCGACGGTGAAATCTTCGCTGGCGAAGGAGGGGCCAAGATCGCCCCGGAGCAGATCACCGACATAGATCAGGTACTGCTGGATGAGCGGCTTGTCGAGATTGTAGTGGATCGCAAGGTTCTTCAGGATCACCGGCGGCAATGGCCTTTCGCCATCGAAAGGGCCGCCGGGGGCAAGGCGCAAAACAAAAAACGAGGCTGTTACGGCGATCCACATGACGGGGATCGTCGACAGAAGGCGACGGAGTGCGTATTTGATCATGGTCGTGGGCCGGTCCTTTCCGCAACGCGCGGAAAGGACCGTTTTCCCTTACTCTTTCATCGACAGCCAGCGGGTGCGGTGGATGTCCTGGATGTTATCGACGAAGCCTTCGATCTTTGGCGAAACGACGTTCTTCGAGACATAGTAGTAGATCGGCAGGGCGGCGGATTCATCCAGCGCCAGCTGTTCGGCCTTCTTGAAGATCGCAGCACGCTTGGTGAGATCCGTCTCGGCGTTGCCTTCCTTGATCATCTTGTCGTACTCGGGATTGGACCAGCGGCCGTAGTTCATCTGGACGCCTGTCACCAGGAGGTTCAGGAAGTTGTCCGGATCGTTATAGTCGGCGAGCCAGCCGGCGCGGCCGATTTCGACCTGGCCACGCTGCATCTGGTCGTAATGCACCTTGGTTTCGGCATTGACGAGCTCGACATCGACGCCGAGCGGCTTCCACATGGATGCGATGGCGACGGCGATACGCTTGTGGTTGTCGTTGGTGTTGTAGCTGAGCACGGCGTGGAGCGGCTTGTCCGGCCCGAAACCGGCTTCGGTCAGAAGCTTCTTGGCTTCGGCGACCTTCTCGCTATAGGGCAGGTCCTTCCAGCTGACATAGGCCGGCTCGCCGTAATTCGCCGTGCCCGGCGGAACCCAGGAATAGGCCGGCAGCTCGCCGGTGCCGAGGATTTGCGGGCCGATGACCTCACGGTTGATCGCCATGGAGAGAGCCTGGCGGACGCGCTTGTCGCTGAAGGGCGGCTTCTGTGAGTTGACGACGTAATAATAGAGGCCGGAGAAGGGGGCGACATGCGCCTGGCCGGGCAGGTTCTTCTTCATCCACTCGTATTGGTCGGTCGGGAAGTCGGTGAGGATATCGAATTCGCCGGCGCGGTAGCGTTTCAGCGCGGCTTCCTGGTCTTCGAGCACGAAGAACTTCGCTCCGTCGATCTTCAGGTCCTTGGTGTCATACCACTGGTCGTTCTTGACTGTGGTGACATGCGAGCCCGGAACCCATTCGACGGGCTTGTAGGGGCCGTTGGTGACGATGTTGCCGATCTTGACCCAATCCTGGCCCTTCGCCTCGACGACATGCTTCGGCAGCGGGTAGGCGGTGTAATGCATCAGGGCATTAATGAAATAGGGGGTGGCGTTTTCGAGGGTGATTTCGAGCGTCTTGTCGTCGATCGCCTTGACGCCGAGTTCGTTGAGATCGGTGATCTCACCCTTGTTGATCTTTTCGGCGTTCTTGATGGTGAACTGCAGATAGGCATAGTCGGCGGCGTTCTTCGGGTCGACGAGGCGCTGGAAGGCGAAGACGAAGTCTCCTGCCGTTACCGGCTGGCCATCTGACCACTTGATGCCGTCGCGAAGCTTGAAGGTGTAAACCTTGCCATCAGGCGAAATCGTCCAGCTTTCGGCCTGGCCGGGGATCGGATTATCCTTGGCGTCCTCGGTGACGAGGCCTTCGAAAATGTCGCCGGCGATACGGTTTTCCCAGTCTCCGGAAAGCTTCTGTGGATCGAGCGACTGCGGGTCGCCACCATTGTGAATGTTGAGCGTGGCCGCATGGGCCGAAAACGCCAGCAATGTGCCAAGCATTGCAGAGGCGAGAAATTTTTTCGCGAAATGGTTCATGGTGGGTCCACCTTTCTAGGCTTTTCGCCTTTATTAGACATTTGTTCCCGGTGTTTGACCTCTTACGTGCAGGTCAGCGCGCACATTATCGCAAAGGCTTTGCGTTGCAACCCCAAATCCGGAGGTTGGAAACGGGTTGTGGACAAGCCTATATACGTCTCCCCCTTGTCGGATCGCGACGACGCGCCGTGACATCCGCCACGCTCTCATCACGGCTTCACCCGGTTGTCTTTTGTTTTGTCCGCTTTAGTGTGGCGAGCGCAAACGAGGCAGGAGATGTAGCCGATGGCATTGCAGGCAGGCGGGAGTGCGGACTGGTGGCGCGGCGCGGTGATCTATCAGGTCTATCCGCGCTCGTTTCAGGACACCAACAGCGACGGTCTCGGCGATCTCAGGGGAATCACCCGCCGGCTGCCGCATATAGCCAGCCTCGGAGTCGACGCGATCTGGCTTTCGCCCTTCTTCAAGTCGCCGATGGCCGACATGGGTTACGACGTTTCCGATTATTGCGACGTCGATCCAATCTTCGGGACGCTCGCCGATTTCGACGAGATGATGGCCGAAGCGCACAGGCTCGGCATCAAGGTTGTTATCGACCAGGTGATCTCGCACACTTCCGACCGGCATCCCTGGTTCGTCGAGAGCCGGTCGAGCCGGACCAATCCGAAGGCGGATTGGTATGTCTGGGCCGATCCGAAGCCGGATGGTACGGCGCCGAACAACTGGTTGTCGATTTTCGGCGGGCCGGGCTGGGAATGGGATGGCGTGCGCCGGCAATACTACCAGCACAATTTCCTGACCTCGCAGCCGGACCTCAACTTCCACAGCAAGGCCGTGCAGGATGCGGTCCTCGAGACGGTGAAGTTCTGGCTCGACCGCGGCGTCGACGGTTTCCGCCTGGATACGGTCAACTATTATTTCTGCGACAAGCTGCTCAGGAGCAATCCGCCGCATGAGCCGGATGAAGATGACGCCGGCCTCGATGCGCCCGACAGCAATCCCTACGGCATGCAGAACCACCTCTACGACAAGACGCAGCCGGAAAATGTCGATTTCCTCAAGCGCTTCCGGGCGCTGCTCGATCAGTACGAGGATCGCACGACTGTCGGCGAAGTCGGCGATGGCGCGCGTTCGCTGAAGACGGTTGGCGCCTATACGAGTGGCGGCGACAAGCTGCACATGTGCTACACATTCGATCTGCTCGGGCCGGATTTCACCGCCGAGCATATTCGCGGCTGCGTCGAGGCGTTCCACAAGGCAGTCACGGACGGCTGGGTCTGCTGGGCTTTTTCCAACCACGATGTCATGCGCCATGTCAGCCGTTTCGCGCGCACGGAGGAAGAACGGCCCGTCATCGCCAAGCTGGCGGTCTCGGTGCTTGCGGCGCTACGTGGCTCGATCTGCCTCTATCAGGGCGAGGAACTCGGCCTGCCGGAGGCAGAGCTCGCCTTCGAGGATCTGCGCGACCCTTACGGCATCCGCTTCTGGCCGGCCTTCAAGGGCCGCGACGGCTGCCGCACGCCGATGCCCTGGGAAGCCGGCAAGGCGCATGCGGGCTTCACATCCGCGGAAAAGAGCTGGCTGCCGGTGCCTTACGAGCAGGCAGCACTTTCCGTCGATACGCAGGAGGCGAGCGACAGCTCGGTGCTGCATCACTACCGCAAGACGCTTGCATTCCGGAAGAGCCATCCGGCGCTGGTCGACGGCGACATGACCTTCATCGGTACCAACCAGGACCTGCTCGCCTTCACCCGCGAAAAGGACGGAGAAAAACTGCTCTTCGTTTTCAACCTGACGCGCAAACCGGCGGAATTCCGCCTGCCTGATGGCATCGTGCTCGGAGAACCGCTTGATATGCCGGGCTTCGAGGCGGTAGCGGGCGCGGGATCAGTGAAGCTTGCGGCGCTCGACGGGTTTTGCGCGCGGGTTTGATGTTCGACTGCTGTGTCTCTGAAGGCGAACGTCGAGAGGTTGTCCACCGCGGAGCCAGCCCTGCTTCAATCGCATCACCCGATGAGCGCGAACTTGTCCACATCCACCATGCCGCGGTCGGATATCTTCAGGTGCGGGATGACCGGCAGCGGCAGGAAAGCGAGCTGGAGGAAGGGTTCTTCCAACGTGGCGCCGAGCGCGAAGGCGGCCTTGCGCAGATGGTGCAGGATGTCGCGAACCGTCTCATAGGGCTCGAGGCTCATAAGACCAGCGATGGGCAGGGCGATTTCGCCGGTGACCTTGCCGTCTTCGACGACGACGAAGCCGCCCTTGATCTCGCCGAGGCGGTTTGCGGCGCGCGCCATGTCGTCCTCGCTGACACCGACCACGCAAATATTGTGGCTGTCATGGCCGACGGTCGAGGCGATCGCACCCTTCTTCAGGCCAAAACCCTGGACGAAGCCGTTGGCATGGTTGCCGTTCTTGCCGTGGCGCTCGATGACGGCGACCTTGATGATATCGTTGGCAAGATCGACCGTCGTCTCGTTGCCCCTGACGGGCAGGCGATAACGGCGATGCTCGGTGATGATCTTGCCTGGCATGACGCCGATGACAGGCGTTTCGCCCTCGGCGACCGGGACGCCGAAATGGGCGGCGTTGACGGGCCTGGCCTTGACGCTGTCGAGGCCGATCGGGGCAACCGGCCTGCGCGAGGAAAAGAGCGCATCGGTGACGCGGCGGCCGGCGGAAAAGACCATGTCGGCACGGCAGTTTTCCAGGCTGTCAAGAACCACCT
>NZ_JALBGX010000102.1:0-23710 GCF_023006465.1 Rhizobium sp. PRIMUS64
GCCATGCCGGCGTGGAAAGGTTTGGCGTCCGTGCCGAACTGCAGCCGCAGGCCGGACGATTGCGTTGCCGCAAGGCCCAGCGCGACGGCGGTCTCGTCGATGGAGGCACCGGTCAGATGGGCGATTGCCGCCGCCGCGCCGATCGTCCCGAGCGTCGCCGTGGCATGGAAACCGTTCTCGTAGTGCTTTGAGCCGAGCGACAACCCCAGCCGCGCCATGGCTTCGAGCCCGACGATATAGGAGGCGATCAGCGCATCTGCGGAAAATTCGTACTCGGCGGCGAACG
The DNA here is from genome assembly GCF_023006465.1 of Rhizobium sp. PRIMUS64. Classification (NCBI taxonomy): domain Bacteria; kingdom Pseudomonadati; phylum Pseudomonadota; class Alphaproteobacteria; order Hyphomicrobiales; family Rhizobiaceae; genus Rhizobium; species Rhizobium sp. PRIMUS64. Next base: position 287 of record NZ_JALBGX010000102.1, read on the forward strand.
CCAGCAGGGCCGGGATGATCACGGTCGTCGGATGGCCGCGCACGCTTGCATGCACGTCGTCGTAATCGAGCACATGGCCGGCATGACCGTTGACGAGCGCCGCGACCAGCGGATCGGTTCGGCGCGAGCTGCCGAGCAGGATCGCTTCGCCCGCCAGATTGGCGCCGACGGTATCTGCCAGAATGCCGGTCGTGCGGTCGCCGGCGCCTGCGATCGCACAGGCGAGAAAATCGATGATCGCCGTGCGCGCCGCGTCCAATGCCACCGGATCTTTCGATGGATCCGAGGAGATGATCGCCTGGGCGAATGCCGAAGTCAGGGGCGCGAATGTGCTCGTCATGAAAAAATCCTAGATGCCTTCGCGCACTGGCCCGCGGCCACCGGCGAGACCACCGACGAATTGGCGGATACGGGGATTGTCGAAGGTGTGGAAAATCTGTTCAGGCGAGCCTTGGTCGACGATGCGGCCGTTCTCGGTGAAGACGACGATGTCGCTGATCTCCTCGGCGAACCGCATTTCGTGGGTCACGAGGATGCTGGTCATGCCGTCGCGGATGAGGTCGCGGATCACCCACAGCACTTCGCCCACCGTCTCGGGGTCAAGCGCCGAGGTGACTTCGTCGAACAGCACCAGTTCCGGCTTCATCGCCAGCGCGCGGGCGATCGCGACGCGCTGCTGCTGACCACCGGAAAGCTGGCTGGGATAGGCGCCGGCCTTTTCCGAAAGCCTGACCTTGTCGAGCAGTTCGCGTGCGAGTTTTTCCGCTTCGCGCCGCTCGACGCCGAGGATGCGGGTCGGGGCCAGCACGATATTGTCCAGCACGCTCAGGTGGGGAAAGAGATTGTACTGCTGGAAGACGATGCCGATACGCTTGCGCAGCGCGATGCGTTCGCTCTCCTTGGCCAGTTGATCGACGCGGGTGCCGTCGACCGTGATGCGGCCGCGCTGCGGCGCCACCAATGCGTTGATGCAGCGCAGGATCGTCGACTTTCCCGAACCGGACGGGCCGATAATGGAAACCGCATTGCCCTTGTTGACGGTGAGGTCTATGCCCTTCAGCACCTCCGTCTGGCCGAAGGACAGGTGCACGTCTTCCAGTCGCACGATCGTTTCGTCGGTTTTTGCGTTCATCATTCAAATCCTCAGGCCGTCTTGAAGCGCCGCTCGAGGCGTCGGGTCAGGCGGGCGATCGGGTAGCAAAGCGTGAAGAAGGCGGCCATCACCACGATATAGGCGATGATCGTGAAATCGAGGCGGCGCACGGATGTGCTGGCATCGGTTGCCGCATGCAATAGTTCGTGCACGCCAACCAGCGAGGCGAGCGACGTGCCCATGGTGATGGAGGCCAATATGTTCATCCATGGCGGCAGCGAGCGCCGCAGGCATTGCGGCAGGATGATCCAGCGCAGGGCCTGGCCGCGCGAAAAACCGAGCCCCTTTGCCGCTTCCCATTGCGTGGTCGGGATCGAAAGGATGGCGCCGCGGGTGATCTCGGCTACATAGGCGCTGGCCGGTATGGCAAGGCCGATCACCGCCTTCATCCAATCCGGGAAGGACAGATAGTTGCCGGCCACCACGATTTCGAAGGGAAAGATGTAAGTCGTCGCGAAGATCAGCACGAGATGCGGGGCATTGCGGAAGACTTGCACATAGGCGACGACCGGGTAGCGCACCAGCTTGAAGGGAACCAGTTCCAGTATGCCGAACACGGCTCCGACGGTCGTTCCAAGCGTCATCGCGCACAGGCTGATGACGACGTTCATCATGAAGCCCGAGCCGAGATAGGGAAGCCACGTCACCAGTTCGCGCCCCAGCGTCAGGTCGGCCAGCGACCAGAGGACGATAACGAGCGGGAGTGCCGTAAAGCCGATATTGCGCAGCAGGCGACCACTCCTGCGCTGCTCGGAAAGTACCGCAGTCGTCATAGGCCATACCCCGGAATGGCGAGCTTGCGCTCCACCCACAGGCCGATGCGGGCAACGGCAAGGTTGATGATGCTGAAGAACAGCAGGATGACGATCATCAGTGACACCACGTTGTCGCGCTGCGTCCAGACCATGATCGAGGCATAGGTAATCTCGCTGACTGCAATCGCATTACCCACCGTCGTCAACTTCACGAGATTGATGAGATTGTTGACGATCGCGGGCAGCGATGCCCTCAATGCCAGGGGAACTTCGACGTAACGGAGGATCTGCAGCGTGCTGAAGCCGATGCCGCGCGCCGCTTCCACCGTGGCCGACGGCACCGCCTCGATACCTGCGCGGATCGCCTCGGCATGCAAGGCGGCGATGTGCAGTCCGACCACCGCCACCACCCAAAAGAAGGGTGTCAGCGGATTGTTCTGCGTCCCGCCGACCAGGTTCGATACGAATGTATTGAGAACGAGGAAGCTGAACATCAACTGTACCAGCGTCGGCGTGTTTCGGGTGATTTCCACGAAAGCGCGGACCGGCGTCGATAGCCAGGGCTTGCCGGACGTCAGGCAGGCGGCAAACAGCAGCCCGGCAATCAGGCTGACGGGGATCAAGAGGGCAATCAGATAGAGCGTGGTGATGAAACCATCACGCCATATCTGCGCCTCGTACCCCGTCGCCAGGAACTCGTAGTTAAGGCCAAGCCTGTTCGTCAGGTTGACGAACAGGCTGGTCATGCTGGTGTCCTGCATGTCGATCCGCCAGTGTAACCTGTCTTACTTGCCAGCCGACAGGGTCTTGCGCTCTTGTTCGAGATAGTCGGTATTGCGGAGCCGGTTCGCCTTCGCAAATTCCAGGAGCTTTCCTGACGTATGGAGCTGCCGGATCGACTTATCGAGTGCCTCGGCCGTCTCCTTTTCGCCTTTTCGCACCCAGATCACCGAGTCGGAAGGGAGCAGTTCGGTCGGGAAGAGAATAGTGTAGTCCTTCCACTCCTCTGGCCGGTCCTCCAGCAGAAGGCCGACGGTTGCGCCGACATGGACGGCGGCGACACAATTGCCGCCCTGCAGCGCCAGCAGCGATTCCGGCTGGCTCGGCAAGCCCTTTACCTCGGCGCCGTATTGTTCGATGAGCGGCTGCGTGAAGTTCGACCCTTGCGAAACGCAGACCGGCTTTCCCTTGAGATCTGCCCAGTCCTTCAGGCCGCTGTCCTTGCGTCCGACGGCAGCACCGCCGCTGCGATCATACGGCGTCGCCACCCAATCAAGAACTTTGGCGCGGTCCTCGGTATATTGCATGTTCGCAATCAGGATATCGACCTTGCCCTGCTGGAGAAATTGCACCCGGTTCGGGGGCGTGACGGTGACTGTTTCCAGCTTGACGCCAAGATCGTCAGAGAGCGCTTTTGCAATATCGAGATTGTATCCCTTCTGCGTTTGCGATGTGGGATCGATATAGCCGAAGGGCGCCCCCGAGAGGATGACGCCAACGGTAAGGGTGCCGCGGGCTTTGATGCGGTCGAGCGTGGCATCCGCGGATGCCTGCGTTGCCGCCAGCAAGGCAATCGACATGGCGAGGAGCGCCTTCGGGAGAAATTTGCGTGACATGTTTGAGCTCCGTCTTGGGAAGGTAGAAGGACCGGTTCAGGTCCCCGAGCAGTTGCAGCACTCTTTGGCTCGACTGCTATGGCGTGGATGTGCGCCACTTTGAGGTGAGGCCGAAAAGGCTGGTGATGAGATGGACGTCGGCTTCCCGCGCAATATTGGCCATGCTTCTCCGCGCTGATAGAAAAGGACGCTGACCGCATCGCTTTCCTGCGCGAATCGGCAACTGGACGGCTTTGAAAGGCATAGGGAACCGATGAGAGAGAGAAGGAACGTTCTGTCTCAGAGAAAATCATCATTGTGATGGATTTTGTAGATTTTATTTTCTGAAATAGGCGCGTTCGTTGAAAAATCTTGTGCACGAGAGGGTTGCTGATCGGCAACCTTCCCGCCCGGTAATGGCATCAAAAAACGGATTTTGCTCGGCCGAACTCGTGCCGTCTTGCGGCTAATCCCGACTGGGCAACCCGCCCTTAGCGGATCGTCACGAAATCGGCCGAGGCGAGGACGTTGTTCGGCGCCGGCGTCTTCTTGAATTTTAGCGTCACCACCTTGTAGCCTTCGGTTTCGAGTTTCGAGAGCAGGGTTGGTAGCATCGTCGCCGTGCGTTTGTGGATGTCATGCATCAGGATGATGCCGCGGCCGCGCTTGTGCAAGAGGTTCATCGTCCGCTGCGTTATGGAGACCGGCGTCGTGGTGAAGTAGTCCTTGCTGTCGATATCGACATCCATGACCACCATGTCGCGCATCGCGACCGCGGCCCGCAGCCTGTGGCTCTCGGCAAGATAAGGGAAGCGGAAGAAGGAGACATCGGTTTCGGTCGCCTTGGTCACCGCCAATTCGCCCTTGATCACCTCGGCCATCGCCGCGTCGAAACTCAGCGAAGCGAGGTTGGCGTGGTCATAAGTGTGGCTGCCGATCGTGTTGCCGTCCTGGGCGACCTTGCGGGCGAGCGCCGGATGCATCTCGGCCATCTCGCCGACCATCATGAAGGCGCCCTTGACGCCGAACTGGTCGAGGATTGCCAGCACCTTGTCGGTCCGGCCGGGGATCGGGCCATCGTCGAAGCTGAGGATCACTTCCTTGTCCTGGAGCTTGAGATCGGCGAGCGAGGAGACCTCCAGCGTTCGTCCGGCCAGATGGTGCCAGCCGGTTAGGCGCGGCGTCGCATCGTCGCCGGCATAGGCAAGTTTCCGCTCTTCGGGCGCGATCACCGAGGAGGTCTTGATCGATGTGTCAGGAGCGGATTGTCTGGTGGTGCTGCAGGCGGAGAGGGCGGCCGTGAGGGCCATGCAGGACAGAACGAAAAGACGATACATGGAAAGGGCTCAACAAATCGGTAACGAATGTTGAGACAACCTTTCGGATTATGGTTAACGATCGGTTGATAATGGCCGAAATTGCGTTGATGCGCGGCACTTCGCCACGCATTCGATGAGACCTGTGGCTATCCCGCCATCGCTTCTTCATATTCGGCCGACAGCATCAGCCAGTCTTCCTCGGCGGCAGCCAGTTTTGCAGCAGCTTCGCCGCGCTGTTTTGCCTTCTCGGCGGCTTTAGCGGGCGTCTTCTCGTAAAGGACGGGATCCGCAAGTTCCGCGTCAAGCGCCTGAATCTGTTTCTCCAGCTTCGCCGTCAAGGATTCAATTTCGTTGATCTTTTTCTTAAGTGGCGTCAGTGAGGCGCGACGTTCTGCATTGAGCTTGCGCTGGTCGGCCTTCGATGTCGCGTCTTCAGTTAGCTGCGGCTTTTCTTCTTTTTTTTTACCGGATGTGACGATGAGGTCGCGGTACTCGTCCATATCGCCTTCGAAGGTCGTCACCGTACCGCCATTGACCAGCCACAGCCGATCGACCGTCGCCTCGATCAGATGGCGATCGTGCGAGATCAGGATGACGGCGCCTTCGTAGTCGTTGAGCGCCTCGATCAGCGCGCGGCGGCTGTCGATGTCGAGGTGGTTGGTCGGCTCGTCGAGGATCAGCAGGTTCGGCGCATTGAAAGCGGCAAGCCCCATCAGCAGGCGGGCTTTTTCGCCGCCGGAAAGATCCTTGGCGGCCGTCGCCATCTTTTCGGTCGCAAGCCCCATCTGGGCGACGCGGGCGCGCACCTTGGCTTCCGGCGCGCCCGGCATCAACCGGCGCACATGCTCCACGGGCGATTGCTCGGGGATGAGGTCGTCGAGCTGGTGCTGCGCGAAGAAGCCGATCTTCAGGCTCGGCGCGATCTTCACTTCACCGCTCTCCGGCGCGAGCCGGCCGGAGATGAATTTGGCGAAGGTCGATTTGCCGTTGCCGTTCGAGCCGAGCAGGGCGATCCGGTCGTCATTGTCGATACGAAGATTGAGGTTCTTCAGGATCGGATTGCCGGGCTCATAACCGACGGCGCCACTCTGGATCGCGACGATCGGCGAAGCCGGCTGCTTTTCCGGCTCGGGAAAAGTGATCGGCTGCACATGGTCCTCGATCACCGCAGCGACCGTTCCCATGCGCTCGAGCGCCTTGACACGCGATTGTGCCTGTCGGGCCTTGGAAGCCTTGGCTTTGAAGCGATCGATGAAGCCCTGCAGATGTTTGCGTGCCGCGTCGTTCTTGGCCTTGGCCTTCGTCTGCAATTCGTCGGCTTCCGCCTTCTGCCGCTCGAACTGGTCGTATCCGCCGCGATAGAAGGTAAGCTTCTTCTGGTCGAGATGGACGATCGCATTGACCGCATTGTTCAGGAGGTCGCGATCGTGGCTGATGATGATGACGGTGTGCGGATAGCGCCTGACATAGTCTTCCAGCCACAGCGTGCCTTCGAGGTCGAGATAGTTGGTCGGCTCGTCGAGCAGAAGCAGGTCCGGCTCGGAAAACAGCACGGCGGCGAGGGCGACGCGCATGCGCCAGCCGCCGGAGAAGGAGGAGGCGGGGCGGGCTTGCGCCGCCTTGTCGAAGCCGAGGCCGGCAAGAATACTCGCCGCGCGCGCTTCGGCCGAATGCGCGTCGATATCGACAAGGCGCATCTGGATTTCGGCGATGCGGTGCGGGTCGGTCGCGGTTTCCGCCTCGGCAACGAGGGCGGTGCGTTCCTTGTCCGCGGCAAGCACGATCTCGATCAGCGCGTCCTCGGTCGCCGGCGCTTCCTGCGCCACCTGGCCGATACGTGCGGCCTTCGGGATCGACACCGATCCGGTTTCCGCACCGAGATCGCCGGTGATGACGCGAAAAAGCGTGGACTTGCCGGCGCCGTTGCGCCCGACGAGCCCTGCCTTCGTGCCCGAAGGCAGCGAAATGCTGGCATTGTCGAGTAGCAGGCGCCCGGCGATGCGGGCGGAAATATCGGTGAGCGTGATCATGGCCGGCGTTTTGGCCGAAAGCGCTCGCCAAGGCAAGAGCGCTTATCCCGCGCCAAGCTTGCTTGTGCGCTGACAAGCCTGCTTATCCCGGGGACTAGCCTCCTTGTCCCACCGCAAGATTGCTTGTGCGTCTCAGCGGCCGAAAGCCTGCACCGGCAGTCGGGGGTTCGATTGTGCGGCGAGAAGCGCCACCCGGGCATTGGCCTGTAACTGTCCTGGCGTTGCCGCATCTGTGCTGAGTGCCACGCCGATCGAGATGGTGAGCCTGCCGGGATCGGCCTTGTCGGATGTCGCAAAGACCAGATTGTCCTCGACGGAGGAGCGAAGGCGTTCGGCGATCGTCATTGCATCCTGCATGCCGACATTGGAAAACAAAAGGGCGAATTCGTCAGCCTCGGTGCGGGCAATAAAATCGTTCTTCTTGATCGACTTTTGGAGGAGGCCGGCGAGCTTCTTCAGGAGCTTGTTGCCTGCCTGGGTGCCGTATTTGCCGTTGAGATCGGTGAAATTGTCGATATCGACCATGATCAGCGCGCTGCCGGCGGCACCTTCTTCCCGCTCGTAGAGGTCGGCAATCGTCCGGTTCAGTGCGATGCGGTTCGGAAGTCCGGTGATCCTGTCGGCGATCGCAGCCGATTGCATCGCGGAAATACCGCGCTCCAGCGTTTCCAGCGTCTTGATGTCGTCCTGCAGCCTGGCGCCGATTTCCATCTCCGCCGCAAGAACGGTCGAAAGCGAAGCCGTGAGGTAGTCGACCTCGCCGAGGAAAGCGGCAAGGCTCTGGTCGTCGTGGCCGGAAACGGATTTCAGGATCGTGCCGCAGGCGCGCGCAAAGGCGTTCTTGTGCTTCAGCCCTTCGGCAAGCCTTTCCGCCACGTCGCGCAGCATCCGGCTCGCCTCGTTCCGTGATGTCTCGCCCGCCAGCCCGCAATGGCCGACGAGGCGGTATTTCAGGCCGAGTTCGTCGAGCATCGGCTGCTGCGGCTGCGGTCCGAGTGCCGCGACATCCTGCGCAAGGCCGGCATTCAGCCCGACGATCGCCTCGTGAAAGAGTTCGTAATTACGCGGTAGTGCCGCGACGTTCAGGCGCGCCATGTGCTGGGCGATCTTCTGAAAATCCGCCATCGGCGCGGGGCGCGCAGCCTCGCGCGGCACCAGTGCGTTTGCGCTTGCATTCTGCATGACGATCCCTCGCGGCCCGGCCTCATCTCTCACATCCGCTATGCCCGCAAGCTTTTAAGAGAGGCTGAATTTTCAACGGCGAAGCCCTGGATCGGCGGCAGAACCGGCAAAGGCGGTTAATTCAGTCTTGATGGCCGGAACATGATGCCGAAAAGTATGGGCGGTTTTCCGGATGACATCATGTTCCAACTTTTAATTCGGATCGGTCCTACATCCACTCGCGGCCCTCGCTGCGCAGGAAGTAGATGAGATCAAGCACGAGGCTCGGTTTGCCCAGCGCCGTCAGCGTCATATGGCACTGGCCGCGATGATGGGTCTGGTGGTTGAAGAAATGCGCGAGCGCTGCCGACAGAGGCTGGGTGATCTCGACCGGCTGTACCACCGTTACATAGGTGAAGTTGGCGGCGAGGGTTCTATCGTCCAGCATGCCTGTCCAGGCAATGATCCGCTCGTCCTCTGCTTTGCGTGCGGCGGCAAGAGCATCCAGTTCTTCGAAGAGCACGGCATCGAGTGTCGTCGGCGCTTCGCCGGTGCCGGTGAAGCGCTTCATCCATATCCGGTCGGCGACGAGCAGGTGATTGAGCGTGCGATGAAGCGAGCCGAAGAAAGCGCCGCGGTCGCTGCGGAATTCCGCATCGCTGAGTTCGGCGGCAGCCGCATAGACTTGCGTGTTGGCCCAGCGATTATAGGCGGCGAACATCCTGTAATGTCTGAGCATTCAGTCCCTCCCGGATTGGTCGCGGCAGTCTAGCCCGTTTTCCCGGAAATCGCAGTGATGCGCCCATGAAATTTCCTGATTTGATCGCAGCCGCTTTCTGTCGTGGAATGGATCGAGCTGCGATCTCGAAAGGACTGTTATGACCAGAGCCCTCTATTCCCTCTGTGGCGCCGACGAGCGGCGCTTCTTTTCGCCCCATTGCTGGAAGGCGGTGATGGCGCTGGCGCATAAGGGGCTCGATTTCGAGGAGATTCCGACGACCTATGCCCGCATCCGCGCGATCGGCGGCGGCGTCTCGTCGATCGTGCCCGTTCTCGACGATAACGGCCGGCTGATCCCCGACAGTTTCGACATCGCCCTTTATCTGGAGGAAACCTATCCCGAGCGGCCGTCACTGTTCAACGGCGAGGGCGGCAAGGCGCTATCGCGAATGGTGGAAGGCTATTCGCAGATGATCATCCATCCGGCGATCATGCGCATTGCCCTTCTCGATATCCATGCGAACCTCGACGAGGAAGACAAGGCCTATTTCCGTCAAAGCCGGGAGGCTCGGCTCGGCAAGCCGTTGGAAGTGGTTGCCGCCGACAGTGAGGCGGAGAAGGCCGCCTTCGCCGCCAAGCTGGAGCCGCTACGGCACATGCTGAAGTTCCAGCCCTTCATCGGCGGGCAGACACCGCTCTTTGCCGACTATATCGTCTTCGGCGCGCTGCAATGGCTGCGTGTCTCTGCCGGTCTCGCCATGCTAGCTGCCGACGATCCCGTCATGCTCTGGTTCGAACGCTGCCTCGATCTTCACCAAAGCCGCGGCAGGACTGTGACAGCGGCGTGAAATTGCCGCCTACCTCTTGTTTTCGGGCGTTAGGGCGGGTAAAGACCGCCCACTTTTCCCGAGAAAACAGAGGATTTGACTATGGCGATTGAACGCACCTTCTCGATGATCAAGCCGGACGCAACGAAGCGCAACCTGACGGGCGCCATCACCAAGATGCTCGAAGATGCCGGCCTGCGTGTCGTCGCTTCCAAGCGCGTCTGGATGAGCCGTCGCGAAGCCGAAGGCTTCTACGCCGTTCACAAGGACCGTCCCTTCTTCGGCGAACTGGTCGAAGGCATGACCTCCGGCCCGACCATCGTTCAGGTGCTCGAAGGCGAAGGCGCGATCCTCAAGAACCGCGAAATCATGGGCGCGACCAACCCGGCAAACGCTGACGAAGGCACGATCCGCAAGGTTCACGCTCTGTCGATCGGCGAAAACTCGGTTCACGGTTCGGATGCTCCTGAAACGGCTGCCCAGGAAATCAAGTACTGGTTCTCCGATACCGAAATCGTCGGCTGAGGCCACGCTTCGGCATTCGCCGGCAATGCCTTGAATTGACTCTCGAAAGCCGGGGCCTTGCTCCGGCTTTTTCTATGCATTTCTTCTAGGCAGGGCATTTGTCGGTGTTCGAGAAATCGACGCTGCCGTCAGGCTTGAAGACCTCCGGGTTCTTTTCATAAAGCGCGCCGAGGACGAGCGGCTTGCTCGGCAGGACGGTCTGGTCGAGGTCGGACCGGAACTGCGTCTTCAATTCCTGCAGCACCTTGCCGTCCTTGTCGACCAGCCGGACACTCACGGAATAGGGGCGGTCCTTGCGCACGCAGTGCAGTTTTTCGCTCTGCAGCGCGATCCTGTCGTCGATCGGGTAGATTTTCTGGTTCAGCACCAGCGGATCGCCGCCTTCAGGATTTTCGAATTCGGCGATGATGACAGAACCGTCGGGGATAGGCCCCGTCTTCTTCAGCGTCAGCAGATAGGTGGCGCTCGCCACCCGATAGTTGAAGACGAAGAGATGGCCGGTGACCTCGACCAGGTTTTCAGCCTGGCGTTGACAGCCGGCAAGCAGAAGGCCGGCTGCTGCCACCGTTACGATCATATATTTTCTCATGGCGTCTCCTCCTTCTTGCGGCGATAGTGACGGTTCGCCTTGGCGCGGTTGCCGCAGACCGCCATGTCGCACCAGGCCCGGCTCCTGTTCTTGCTGCGGTCGATGAACAGCCAGCCGCAATTGCCGCAGATCTTCATGCGCTGGGGATCAGGCATGGCGATCAGCCGCAGCACTGAATGGGCGGTCGCCGCGGCCATGCTGCCGGGGCTTGCTTCGCGCAACACATTCGCCAGCGCCTCCAGCAGGCTGGCGAGCAGTTGGTCGTCGCCGCCATTCAGTATACGCTTGCGGAAATAGAGGTCGATTGCTTCCCGCAGCGCGATGAAATCCGCCTCGTTTTCCCTAGCCACCGGTGCGATGTCGCCGAAGAGGGCGCGCTCGGCGCAGAATTCAGCGGCGGCGCGCGGAAAGCTCCGCATCTGGTCCCTATCCGCGAAGCGGTCGATCCGCCGCGTTGCATCGTGGCGCAGAACGACGCTGTTGGCGACATCGAGCGCCAGCGCACCGCCGGCAAACCGGTGAGGGGTCCAGGAAAAGCTCATGATGAAATTATAACTAGCGAAATAGGTTTTACCAGTTATAATTTTGGTGACGCGGAGTGTCTGGAATGGCCTATCTTCTGCAGCAGCTGGCGAATGCAGTTCCGCTGGCCGCCCTCTATGCCGCGCTCGCCTTCGGCTATGCCGTAGCCTTCGGTGTGACGAAGCGGGCTGACATCACCTATGGGGCGATCTTCGCCTTCGCGGGCCAGATCCTGCTGCTCTTCACCGAACTCGCCTATGTCAGGTTTTGGCTGGTGCTGCCGGCGGCACTTGCCGTCGGCGCCTGCGCTTCCATCGTCTATTCGCTGGCGGCGGGCCTATGGATCGGCCGTTCGATCATGCTGCCGCTGGTCAACAAATCGCCGAATACGGTCATCGTTGCCGCCCTCGGCATCATGATCGTGCTGATGGAAACGGCCAGGCTTGCCGCCAATACCCGCGCCATCTGGCTGCCGCCGTTTCTGAACGAAACGGTCGTCTTCTGGAGCGACGGCCTGTTCAAAGTGACGCTCACCCATATCCAGCTGATCAACACGGCGCTGATGTGCGCCATTGTCGCTGTGGGTACGCTGATCCTCAGGCGCACGGGCTGGGGCCGCATCTGGCGCGCCGTCACTGATGATCCGCTGGCCGCCGAGCTCTGCGGCACCAGCGCCGACCGCGTCTTCCTCGTCGCCTATGCGGCCGCCGCCCTCGTCGCCACTATCTGCGGCATCCTCGCCACCTTCTATTACGGCTCGATGGATTTCGGCGCCGGCCTGATGTTCGGGCTGAAGGTGCTGCTGATCGCAGCTGTCGGCGGTTATTCCGATCCATTGCGCTCGGCAGGCGGCGCCGCCGGGCTTGCCGTCGTCGAAACCATGTGGGGCGCCTACGGCCCCTTCGTCTGGCGGGATCTCGTCATCTTCTCGCTGCTCGTCCTGCTCTTGGTCATGAGCCGCAGGGAGCGCGTGGTTCTCTAAAGCAATCCCAGCAAAAGTGCGCAGCGGTTTTGCGGCCGGAATTGCGTGAAACAAAAAGGTGGAGCATTTCCGTCACTCGGATAAATCAGGAAATGCGCTAATTTACTTCCACTTGTCGCGCGCCGCGTCGTCGGCGTCTTTCGCCGCGACCCAGTCGCCGGTGGCGCCATCCCTAGCGTGCTCCTTCTTCCAGAAGGGGGCTGCAGTCTTCAGGAAATCCATGACGAAATTGGCGCCGTCGAACGCCGCCTGCCGGTGCGGTGCGGTTGCGACGACGAGCACGATATTCTCGCCGGCGGCGATCTTCCCGTAGCGGTGGATGGCGGTGAGGCCGAGAAGTCCGAAACGCGCGATGGCAAGATCGCCGATGCGCCGCATCTCTGCTTCGGCCATGCCGGGATAATGCTCGAGTTCGAGGGCTGCAAGCGTGCCGCCTTCATCGCGACAGAGGCCGGAAAAACTGACGACGGCGCCGATGCCGGCTTTGCCCTTCGAGAGGCGATCGACCTCGGCCTGCAGGTCGAAATCCTCATGCTGGACGCGGATGGTGGGGGCAATGGTCATGACAACATCCCCAACTGCTTTGATGTCGTAGCGGAGGCTATGGAGAGGGCGTGCCGTGCCACCCCCCCTCTGCCCTGCCGGGCATCTCCCCCACAAGGAGGGAGATTACGCGTGGCTTGACCATCGTGCCCATCTACAGTTTTGCCGGGCTGCGACGTGGATTGCTTGGGGAAGTTCGTGCTTCCAGCCAATCTCCCTCCTTGTGGGGGAGATGTCCGGCAGGACAGAGGGGGGTAGCGACACGGCACCACCATCACCGCCTCATCCCCCTGTCATCGGCGGAAATATACCGATCTCTTTCGCACCCGATATCGGCTCGTCATGCTCGACATGCTCCATGTCGAGCGCCACGCGGATCACGTCGGGATATTGAAGTGCGGTCTCATATTCTTCGCCCAGCGTCTTCAAATGATTCAGGAGATCGGCGACGGTGACGACGGAGGAGGGGAGGTCGATCTCCTCCTCGCCCTTGCCGATGCGCTCGCGCACCCAGGCGAAATAGACAAGCCGCGTCATTCCTCGTCATCCACGATATGTTTCACCCCGGCGCGGAAATAGTCGTAGCCGGTATAGATGGTCAGCAGCGCCGCGATCCACAGCAGCGCGATGCCTGTCTGCGTCGTATAGGGGAAAATCTCGTCTCCGGCCGGGCCGGCGAGCAGGAAGGCGATGGCGACGAGCTGCAGCGTCGTCTTCCACTTGGCGATCCGCGTCACCGGTACGCTGACCTTCAGCGCCGCCAGATATTCGCGCAAGCCCGAAACCAGGATCTCGCGGCAGAGAATGGTGATCGCCGCCCAGATCGACCAGCCGGCGATGGTCTGGTCGGCCGCGACCAGCAGAAGGATCGAAGCGACCAACAGCTTATCGGCGATCGGATCGAGCATACGGCCGATATTCGACGTCTGGTTCCAGATGCGCGCGAGATAGCCGTCGAGGAAATCGGTGAGCGAGGCGATGACGAAGATCCACAGCGCCACCCAACGCGCCGTGTTGCTGATCGACAGCCTGCCCTCGATGAAGAAGCAGAGAACGATCAGCGGTACGGCGAGGATACGGCCGTAGGTCAGAAGATTGGGAATGCTGTACGCACGCGATGCCATGGGATCGTTTCTCTGAATTGATGCGCCGCTACAGCGCCGCACGTCTTTTCAGGCGCGCAAAGGACGCTGTAACACTTTAGAATATCCGCATCGAGCTTTCCGAAAGTCGATTCCGATTTTCGGGCCGATGCGGTAGATGACGGCTTTGGCTGCGGACCGTCAACATTCTTTCTGTCTTTTCACCGCCTTTGCGTGGAATTTGCGACGGACGCCGGTTATTTCGCGGCGTCGTCGTGGAAATGGTTATAGACCTGCTTGGCGACGGCTTCCGATATGCCTTCCACCGCCATCAGATCGGACAGGGCTGCGCGCGAAACGGCCTTTGCCGTGCCGAAATGCTGGAGCAGCGCGCGTTTGCGCGATGGCCCGATGCCGCCGATCTCGTCGAGCGGGTTCTTGATCATTTCCTTCTTGCGCCGTGCCCGATGCGAGCCGATCGCGAAACGGTGCGCCTCGTCGCGCATGCGCTGGATAAAATAGAGCACCGGATCGCGCGGCGGCAGCGTGAAGCTCTCGCGTCCGGGCGGGAAGAAGCGTTCGCGCCCGGCGTCGCGGTCGACGCCCTTGGCGATGCCGATCGCCGTCACGCTGTCGGTGATGCCGAGTTCGGCAAGGATGGCGCGCACCGCTGTCATCTGACCCTGGCCGCCGTCGATGAGGATCACATCGGGCCAGGTGGGGAAGGGCATGTCGGCTGCATCGGGAGTGGCCGCCTGCGCCGTCCGGTCAGGAATGCCTTCCTCCTTGATCAGCCGCGAGAAGCGTCGCGTCATCACTTCCTTCATCATGCCGAAGTCGTCGCCGGGCGTGATGTCGGTCGATTTGATGTTGAACTTGCGGTACTGGTTCTTGACGAAACCTTCCGGCCCCGCGACCACCATGCCGCCGACGGCATTGGTGCCCATGATATGCGAGTTGTCGTAGATCTCGATGCGCTGCGGTGCATAGGCAAGCCCGAACGTTTCCTTGAAACCTTCGAGCAGCCGCGACTGCGACGCCGTCTCGGCAAGCTTTCGCCCATGCGCCTCGCGCGCATTGCCGACGACATGGTCGACCAGATCGCGCTTTTCGCCGCGCTGCGGCACGAGGATGGAAACCTTGTGGCCGGCTTTTTCGCTGAGCGCTGCGGCGAGCAGCTCCAGCTCCTCGACCGTCTGCGACAGCATGATCTGCTTCGGCACCGGCTTGTCGTCGTAGAACTGCGCGAGGAAGGAATTCAGCACTTCGGCGCCGGAAAGCTGCGGGTCGGCCTTCGGGAAATAGGCGCGGTTGCCCCAGTTCTGGCCGGTGCGGAAGAAGAACACCTGGATGCAGGAGATGCCGCCCTCATGGTGGATGGCGAATACGTCAGCCTCCTCGACGCCGGCCGGATTAATGCCTTGGTGGCTCTGCACGTGCGAAAGTGCGGCCAGGCGATCGCGATAGATCGCCGCCCGCTCGAAGTCGAGGTCCTCGGCCGCCTGGTTCATGGCCTCGGCCATATGCGACTTCACCTTCTGGCTTTTGCCGGACAGGAAGTCCTTCGCCTCCTGCACCAGTTCGCCGTAACCCCCATCGCTGACCTCGTGGGTGCATGGCCCCGAACAGCGCTTGATCTGGTAGAGAAGGCAGGGTCGTGTGCGCGTTTCGAAGACGCTGTCGGTGCAGGTGCGGATCAGGAAGGCGCGCTGCAGCGAATTGATCGTGCGCCCGACCGCGCCTGCCGAAGCGAAAGGTCCGAAATAGTCGCCCTTTCGCGCCCTTGCGCCGCGATGCTTGAAGATCGCCGGCGCCCGGTGGTCGCCGGTGATGAGGATATAGGGAAAGGACTTGTCGTCGCGCAAAAGCACGTTAAAGCGCGGCCGCAAGCGCTTGATCAGATTCGCTTCCAGAAGCAGCGCTTCGGTTTCCGTGCGCGTCGTCACGAATTCCATATTGGCTGTCTGGCGCACCATCTGGGCGATGCGGTTGGAATGCACCCGGCCGACGGCGTAATTGTTGACGCGCTTCTTCAGGCTGCGCGCCTTGCCGACATAGAGCACGTCGCCCTCGGCATTGAACATGCGGTAGACGCCGGGACTGTTGGGAAGCCGCTTGACGAATTCGCCGATCAGTTCCGCGCCGATGAGCCCGGTTTCATTGAGGCTGCCCGCATTCCAGTCGACCGTCGTCGCAAGCGGGGCCGCGGCGGAAACGTCGCCTTCCACTTCGATATCGTCTTCGCTCTCATCCGTATCATCGTAGAGAACGCCGCCATCCGGCAGCTTTCGTCCGTTCATTCCGTAATCTCCGCCACATCGGGCGTCTGCCAGGCGAGGTGCTGGCCGCCGTCGAGGGCAATCATCTGGCCGGTGATCGAGGGCGTGTCGTAAAGGAAGCGAATCGTTTGTCCGAATTCCTCCAGCGCCGGCCCTCGCTGCAAGATAAGGGCTGAGACCTGCGCTTGGAAGTCCTCCATCGCCTGCCGCTCGCTCGGCATCGAGGGGCCGGGGCCGATGGCATTGACGCGGATGCGTGGCGCCAATGCCTGTGCAAGCGTCTGCGTCGCCGTCCACAGCGCGGATTTGGAGAGGGTATAGGAATAGAAGCTGGGCCTCAGCGCCCAAACCCGCTGGTCGATGATATTGACGATCTGCCCCGATGCCTCAGCGGGCATCTGCTGCGCGAAGGCGGCCGCAAGGATAGAGGGCGCACGTACATGCAGGTCGAAGTGCAATGCCCAGGTGGCGGCATTGAAACTACGCGCTGAATCATGCTGGAAGACCGACGCATTATTGACGAGCAGATCGAGCGGCCCGAGCGCTTCCGACGCCTTCGCGACCAAGGCGGCTGTTTCGCCGATATCGGTGAGGTCGGCCTGCAGGGCGGTCGCCCGATATCCCTTTCGCCGCAATTCCGCCACCAGCTCTTCGGCCTCACCGATGGAGCCGTTCGCGTGGATCGCAACGGAAAAGCCATTTGCAGCAAGGTCTTCGGCGATTGCCCGTCCTATTCTTTTAGCAGCCCCTGTTATAAGGGCCGAGCGAAGTCTTTTGTGGTTCAAAATCTTGCCTTCTGATCCCGCGAGTCTGTCTGCAGACTATATAGGGGCCAACGGAGATTATATAAATAGGCCGTTGCGGTTGCGTCCGGGAGCCGGATATTCTATGTATTATTTAAGAATGCGATTTCTTAAAATAAGTATTTTTAGTTTAACACTTCAGTATGGTTAATGAAGTGTATGTTGCGTCAAAGCAACATCGAATTTCAGCCATGCGGCAGCCACAATGATATCACAATTTGGCTCTTTCAAATCCGCATTTGAGTTCCAATTTCAGTCTCGATCCGGAAGGGACATCTGGCAATATCCCGCCAATGCTTCACTGATAGACAGATGACAAGCGGCGCGGGACTGAAAGGAGACTAAGTATGCGTGTACTCATTGCTGGCCTCATGGCCTCCGTTTTTGCAATTGCGGGCGTCTCGGCAGCTCAGGCGGCCGATGCCGTCGACCAGGTTCCGGAAGCACCGGTCGCCCAGGACGCTCCAGTCAAGCCGGCAGGCAACTGGGAAGGCTTTTATCTCGGCGGCGCTGGCACCTACAACATGGGTGACTTCGGTTCCGACCGTCACACCTATGGTTTCGGCGGCCAGGTCTTCACCGGCTACAACTGGCAGCAGGGCCAAATCGTTTACGGCGTTGAATCCGATCTCGGCTACAGCGGCGACGACGTCTCCTCGGGCGGCGTCAAGAACAAGTATGGCTGGAACGGCTCCGTCCGTGGCCGCGTCGGCTACGACATGAACCCCTTCCTGCTCTACGGCACGGCCGGTCTTGCCATCGGCGACGTCAAGGTTTCCGACGGCACCTCGGACGAAAGCAAGACGAACTATGGCTATACGGTCGGCGCCGGCGTCGAAGCCTTCGTGACCAACAACATCACGACGCGCCTGGAATATCGCTACACCGACTACCAGAGCAAGGACTACGACCTCGACTCCGGCAGCTTCTCGCGCGGTTACGACGAGAACAGCGTCAAGCTCGGTATCGGCGTCAAGTTCTAAGCCGACTGAACATATTGGACATAAAGAAGCCGGGCACGTCGCCCGGCTTTTTGCTGTCTGCTCATTGTTCTGAAGCGCTCAGCCCTGGGACTTGAGCTCGCTATGGGCAGGGAATTTCTTGTCGAACTGCCGCAGCCAGTCAGTCAGCGGCGCATGATCGGCTTCCCACTGGTCCTTGAAGCGCAACTCGAGATAATCAAGCGTGGCCGCCAGTGCAAAATGCCCGCCGTTGAGCTTCTTGCCGAGCTTCGGCGGATTGGTGCTGAGATGAGCGAGACCGCTCGTCGCCTTCTTCCATTGCCGGTCGATCCACGGCTGGTGAACCTTTTCCTCGTCGCGGAAGCGCCGCTCGTAGACGATGGCCAGCAGGCAATCGCAGATGCCGTCGCAGAGCGCCTCGAGGATTTCCGCATCCGTGCGCTTGCCCTTCTTGGAAGGGTAGAGCCCGCCTTTCGTCAACCGGTCGAAATAATGCATGATCGCCACGCTGTCGTATATCGAGACCTCGTCATCGGTCAGAAGCGTCGGGATCTTGCCGAGCGGATTGTTGTCCACCAGGATTGCCGGTGCGGTATTGGTGTCTACCCGAATGGCGTTCAACTCCAGGCTCAGAAAATGCGCGGCCATCCGCACCTTGTTGGAATAGGGCGAGGCGGGCGAACAAAGGAGCTTCATGGGGGACACCTGATGAGATTGTGGAGCTGCGGCGCGGACTATTCCGCAAGCAGCTTAAGTGGTCAATCGTCCTTGACGGCCTTGTTCTCTCCGCGCAGCCAGAAGGCACGGTGCGAGGCGAAACGGTCTTGCGCCAGATGGTCCTTCAATGCGGGCAGCAATTGGTGCAACTCGTCCTTCAGCGTGAAAGGTGGGTTGACGATGACAAGGCCTGAGCCCGTCAGTCCCGTAATGCCGCGGTCGCTGCGAACCGCGAGTTCGGCGCAGAGCATTTTCGGGATGTCGAGCGCCTGCAGCGTCTCGTGGAATTCCTTGATCGGCGCGCCGTTCTTCAGCGGATACCACAGGCAATAGGTGCCGCCGGGAAAGCGCCGATAGGCCTTTTCCAGCCCCTCGGCCAGGCGCTGATATTCGTCCTCTTCCTCGAAGGGCGGATCGACGAGCACGATGCCGCGCTTCTCTTTCGGCGGCAGATGCGCGCCGAGCGCCAGCCAGCCGTCGAGCTCGGTGATGCGGGCATGGTGATCGCCCTCGAACAGCCGGTGCAGCCTGACGTAGTCCTCGGGATGCAGTTCCATCGCCGACAGCCGGTCCTGCGGCCGGAACAGCATGCGCGCAAGTTTCGGCGATCCGGGATAGAAACGGATGCCGCCCTCAGGATTGAGTTCGCGGATTGCCGAGAGGTAGGGCTCCAGCAGTTCGGAAACCTGAGGGCCGAGGTCTGCCTCCATCAGCTTGCCGATGCCATCGACCCATTCGCCGGTTTTCTGCGCTTCTTCGGAGGAAAGGTCGTAGAGCCCGATGCCGGCATGCGTGTCGAGCACGCGGAATCCGCCATCCTTCTTTTGCATGTAGCGGATCAGCCGCGTCAGCACGGCATGTTTCAGCACATCGGCAAAGTTGCCCGCGTGATAGATGTGGCGGTAGTTCATTTTTGCTGATGTCCGTATGAATTCGCGTCATGGGGAATTTTTGTGGCTTTTGGCCGTGCAAGCCTTGGAATATACAAATGCCATGAACATTGCGACCCCCATCCACGCCAAATCATCGAAGCCGGACAACAGGGTGGGCCACACCGCCTGTCCGCATGACTGTCCCTCCACCTGCGCGCTGGAGGTCGATATATCAGAGGATGGCCGCATCGGCCGTGTGCGCGGCGCCAATGACCATTCCTACACGTCGGGCGTCATCTGCGCCAAGGTCGCCCGCTACGCCGAGCGGCTCTACCATCCCGACCGCCTGATGCATCCTCTACGTCGCGCCGGCGCCAAAGGGGCAGGGCAGTGGCAGCAGATTTCCTGGGACGATGCGCTGGATGAGATCGCCGAAGCCTTTGTGAAGGCCGAGGCAAGGGACGGCAGCGAGGCGATCTGGCCCTATTTCTACGCCGGCACCATGGGCTGGGTGCAGCGTGACTCCATCGATCGCCTGCGTCATGCCAAGCGTTACTCCGGCTTCTTCTCCTCGATCTGTACCAACCCCGCCTGGACCGGCTTCACCATGGCGACCGGCACGCTGCGCGGTCCCGATCCGCGCGAGATGGGCCGCACCGATTGTGTCGTCATCTGGGGCACCAACGCGGTCTCGACGCAGGTCAACGTGATGACCCACGCCATCAAGTCGCGCAAGGAGCGCGGCGCGAAGATCGTTGTCATCGACATCTACGATAATCCGACGATGAAGCAGGCCGACATGGCGCTGATCGTCAAACCGGGCACCGATGCCGCACTCGCCTGCGCCGTCATGCACATCGCCTTCCGCGACGGTTACGCCGATCGTGACTATATGGCGAGATATGCCGACGATCCCGCTGGTCTCGAGGCGCATCTCAAAACCAAGACGCCGCAATGGGCCGCTGCCATCACCGGCCTATCGGTCGAGGAGATCGAAGCCTTTGCCAGCCTCGTCGGCACGACGAAGAAAACCTTCTTCCGCCTGGGCTATGGTTTCACTCGCCAGCGCAACGGCGCGGTCGCCATGCATGCGGCTGCCTCGATCGCCACCGTTCTCGGCTCCTGGCAATATGAGGGCGGCGGTGCCTTCCATTCGAACAGCGACATCTTCCGCATGAACAGCGCCGAACTGACCGGCCGGTCGATGAAGGATGCCGATATCCGCATGCTCGATCAGTCGCAGATCGGCCGCGTCCTGACCGGCGATCCCGTAGCGCTACGCCATCGCGGCCCGGTGACGGCAATGCTGATCCAGAACACCAATCCCGCAAACATCGCCCCCGAGCAGCGCCTCGTCAGACGCGGCTTCGCCCGCAATGACCTCTTTGTCGCCGTGCATGAGCAGTTCATGACTGAAACGGCTGAGATCGCCGATATCGTCATTCCCGCGACGATGTTCGTCGAGCACGATGACATCTATCGGGCCGGTGGCCAGAACCATATCCTGCTGGGGCCGAAGCTGGTCGAGCCGCCGCCAACCGTGCGCACCAATCTCTTCGTCATCGAGGAACTGGCAAAACGCCTCGGTGTCGCCGATCGCCCCGGCTTCGGCTTCACCGCCCGCGAAATGGTCGACCGCATCCTCGAATCGAGCGGCCTGCCGGATTACGACCATTTCCTCGAACACAAATGGTTCGATCGCCAGCCCGCGTTCGAGGAGGCGCATTATCTGAACGGTTTTGCCCATCCGGATGGCAAGTTCCATTTCCGCCCGGACTGGATCAATCAGCCGGCGCCGAACAAACCTCCGGCGGCGATCGGCGCGCTCGGGCCGCACGCCGCGCTACCGGCCTTCCCCGATCAGGTCGATGTCATCGAAGTCGCCGATCCCGAGCATCCCTTCCGGCTCGCCACGTCGCCGGCGCGCAACTTCCTGAATTCGAGCTTCTCCGAGACCAAGACCTCTCGCCAGAAGGAGGGCCGCCCTGAAGTGATGGTCAATCCAGCCGACGCCGAAGCCAACGGTATCGCCCATGGCGATCTCGTCCGCATCGGCAATAGCCGCGGCGATCTGCGCATTCACGCCCGCGTCACCACCGAGGTGAAATCCGGCGTGCTGATCGCCGAGGGGCTTTGGCCAAACAAGGCGCATGTCGACGGCGAGGGTATCAATGTCTTGACTGGCGCCGACCCTGTCGCGCCCTATGGTGGGGCGGCCGTGCACGACAACAAGGTCTGGCTTCGCAGGGACCCAGCATGATGCAGCCGAAATCACGGGTGAAGATCGTCAGCGAAGAAACACTGTCGAATGGGTGGACGCGGCTGAGCAGCTATCTACTCGACTATATCGACCGCAAGGGCGCAACCCAACGGCTGAAGCGGGAGATCTATCACCGCACGCCCGCTGCCTGCATCCTGCTTTATGATCCCAAGCGCGACCTCGTCGTTCTCGTCCGCCAGTTCCGCCTTGCCGTCCATCTCAACGGCGATCCCGCCTGGATGATCGAGGTGCCGGCCGGCCTTCTCGACGATGACCATCCCGAAGCGGCGATCCGTCGCGAGGCGATGGAGGAGACCGGCTATCGCCTGCGCGATGCGCGCTTCCTGTTCAAGTCCTATACCTCGCCGGGTGCCATCACCGAAGTCGTCCACTTCTTCGCAGCCCTCATCGACACTGCCGACCGCGTGGCGGAAGGCGGCGGTCTGGACGAGGAACACGAGGATATCGAGGTCCTCGAAACCCCGCTCGACGAGGCTGCGGCGATGATCGAAACCGGCGAGATCTTCGACGCCAAAACGATCGTGCTTCTACAGTGGGCACTGTTGAACAGGGCAAGGCTGACGGCGTGAATTTGTCGGGGCGAGCGCATCGGATCATTTCCAAAGCGCAAGTTTCCGCTTTAAGATGATGCAGCGCGAAATTTCATACGACTGTCACGAAGCGGTTCTATCCGCTGCGGTTTGTCAATCATCGGATGCGGTCAGGAGAAAGCCCATGTGGCTCAGCAATTTCACCCTCGTTCTCCCAAACGAGGTGGTGAGTGAAGGTTCCGTGCGTGTTGAGGATGGCGCCATCGCCGAGATCAGGCCGGAGCCGGTCGCCGGTGCTGCCATCGATGGCGGCGGGCGGCTGCTGATCCCCGGATTCGTCGATCTGCACGGCGACATGATCGAGCGCGAGATTGCACCACGGCCGAACGCGACGATGCCGATCGATTTCGGCATCCACGAACTCGACAAGAAGCTTGCCGCCGCCGGTGTCACGACGGCGTTCGCCGCCGTCTCCTTTGCGACCGAGAGCGTCTACGGCCATGTCCGTTCGCTGGAGACCACCTCCGCAGTGATCGAGGGCATCAATCGCTTGCGGGATGATCTGCTGATCGACCACCGCGTTCACGCCCGTTACGAAATCACCAATGTCGGGGCAGCTCCCGCGCTTGAGCGCCTGCTGAATGCCGACCAGATCGACATGGTCTCCCTGACCGACCACACGCCGGGCCAGGGCCAGTACAACAACCTGCAGAGCTACATCCTCAGCATTTCCGAGCGCCGCGCCATCTCCGAGGACATGGCGGCGGAGATCGTCGCCAAGCGCATCGCCATGCGCAACAATCCGGACATCGAGGCCAAGCTGAAGGAGATCGTCGCGCTGTCGCTGAGGCACAAGCTGTCGCTTGCCTCGCATGACGATGACAGCGTCGAAAAAGTCGCCGAGATGCACGATCTTGGCGTCACCATCAGCGAGTTTCCGGTCACTGCACCTGCGGCCGAGGAGGCGCGCCGCCGCGGTCTCTGGACGCTGATGGGTGCGCCGAACGCGCTGCGCGGCCAGTCTATGTCGGGCAATCTCAGCGCGCTCGACGCCGCCAAGGCCGGGCTGCTCAGCGTCATCGCCGCCGATTACCATCCGGCTGCCTTCGTGCCCGGCATCTTCAAGCTTGCCGACATGGTGGAAGGCGGCCTGCCGGCAGCCGTTGCCATGGCGACC
>NZ_JALBGX010000103.1:0-23675 GCF_023006465.1 Rhizobium sp. PRIMUS64
CGATCGATCCCCGGTTGGACGCGCTGCGTCGCGAAATGCGCCGCGAGGAGCCGGTCTTTCCCAGGCCGGCACCGGCGACGGATCAGCCTGCGATCTCCCGCCGCGAGCCCGGCACGTCGCTGCGCGAAAGCATTTTGAAAAAACCGCTGAGCAGCCTTTACAACAAGGAATAAGCCTTCCACTCGCTCTCCAGTGCGATCAGAGGCTCGATGGCCTCGAGCACACGCTGCCGATCCATCGGTCCGAGCGGCAAGAGAGGGCCTGGGAGCTCGGCCTTGGCGAGTGAGAGAAGGTCGATCAGCGTATAGATCACGCGAAGGCTTCCGAACGCCTTGAACGTTTGCCAGAGCGGCTGGAGAAGACCATCGAGCCGACGCACTTCGCCGTCCTCGCCTGCAATCGCGGCCTTGGTCAGGGCAAAAGCGATGCGCGGAAGCAAGCCGCCGATGACGCTGTACCAGGCGTCGGCACCTGAAAGCAGTGCTTCGCCAGCGCCCCAGTCGCCGCTATAGCCGATCGCAAGCTTGCTCCTCTCACGCAATGCCGCCAGTTCGCCTGCGAAATCGCCGTCAACTGGCAGAGGCATCTTCACCGCCCTGATCGTCTCGATGTCCGACAGGCGCTGCAGAAGATCCCGGCTGAAGGTGAAGTGGGTCGTGCCGGGATTGTTGTAAATACAAAGCGGCAGCTTCGCCGCCTCCGTGACGGCAACGAAATGCTGATAGGCCTCCTCCTGAGTAAGCGGCGTGTAGGACACCGGCGCAAGCAGAAGCGCATCTGCACCAGCGGCCTCCGCATCCCTCGCCAGGGCCTGGGCGTGGTCTGTCCTCAGAGCACCGACACCGACGACGATCGGAACACGACCGCGCACGCACTCGACGGCGGCCTCGACGGCTCGCCGTCGCTCCTCGCGTGTGAGAAAGGCGTAGATCCCGGTGCTGCCAAGAAGGCCTATCGAAGCGACGCCGGCATCACACAAGCGTTCCAGCAGGCGGCAGAGGGCATCCGTGTCGACCCGGCCATCCCTATCGGCGGGCGTTGGCGGAAAGGCCGAAAGACCATGAAACGGAGAAGCGACAGACATGATGCGATCCTGAAAATCCGGTCAATGTGAGAACAGCAGGCGCGATCCGGCGCCCGCGAAGAAGACGGCGAGACTTCCCTCGAACCACCGCCGCGCACGGGCGTAGCCGCGCACCATCGGTGCCGTCGAGAAGAGCACGGCATAGCCGGTAAATATCGAGATCCCGAGCAGCACGCAGCCGCCGAAAGCTGTGACGGCCATCTCCGGTGAAGCGCCGGGCTTGAGGCCGAGAGACATGATCGCGACCCAGGCCAGAACCGCCTTCGGATTGCCGAGATGCATCAGAATACCACGACGATAGAGCGCGCCGAGTTGCGCGGCAGGTTGGACGGCCTCGCTTGCCGGCCTATCCGGGGTGGCTGCCGAGCGGGCCGCCCTCCAGGCGAGCCAGAGGAGGTAAAGCCCGCCTGCGACTTTGAGGAACAGCAGCGCATGGGCATAGCGGACCAGGAGTGTGGAAATGCCGGTGACAGCGACCAGCCCCCAGCATGTCGACATCGTTATAACCCCGGCAGCAAGGGCGAGCGCCGGTCGACGCCCTTGCCGCATCGCCACGTTCATGATGGCCATGTTGCTTGGTCCGGGACTGCCTGCAGCGATTGCGTAGGCGATGTAGACGACGAGAAGATCCTGCATTTGCGTTTTTCCAGAAGTTTGCGCCCGCGCACGGCACGACCGCGAAGACGAAGAATGCGCCATCGGGAAGCCGACGATCTGCTTCCTTTTCTTCGAAAATTGGTTCACCATGAAGCGCCATTTTTGAAGAATCTCTATGGACCATTTTGCGATGTCCAAACGGCGCAGCACTATCGAAATCCCATCGCTCAACGCAATCGACCGAACGGACAATGTCGGTCGCCAGCTTGCGCAGGCCCTGCGGAACGCAATCGCCTGCAGTGATCTGAGGCCAGGCGAACGCCTTCCTTCGACGCGTAGCCTTGCAGCTTCGCTGAAGATCGCGCGCGGCACTGTCGTCGAGGTGTTCGATCAGTTGACCGCCGAAGGCTATCTCGAAGCGCGGGTCGGAGCCGGAACCCGTGTTGCCGCTGATCTGATTGACACCACGCCGGCGCCCCCGCCTGCACCGGCGGTGCCGTCTGCCGTGGATGCCGTCGATCTGCCTTCCCAGGCTGCTCGGCTGATCGCCATCGCCCGTGCGCTCACCCCGCACCCGCCCGTTCCCTTTGCCATCGCCGTCCCGGCTTCCGGCATTGCGCCCGACGACAACTGGCGCCGTCTCGGCAACCGCGTGCGCGCGTCGAGACAGGCCGCACCCTCGGGTTACCACGACCCGATGGGTCTGCTCGAACTCAGGCTTGCCATTGCCGACCACGTCCGCCGTGCGCGGGCCGTTCATTGCGAGCCGGAACAGGTCATCGTCACATCAGGCACTCAGCAAGGTCTCTATATGGCGGGGCGGGTCCTTCTCTCGCGTGACGATCCGGTATGGGCCGAGGACCCGGCCTATCCCGGCCTGACGGCAGTGCTCGACGATCTCGGCGTCCGGACGCACCGCCTGCCGGTCGATGCACAGGGAATGAACGTGGAACGCGGCCTCGAGCTATGTCCCCAGGCGCGCGCCGCATTCGTGACCCCTTCGCACCAATATCCGATCGGCATGCCGCTCAGCATGGCCCGACGCAATGCCCTGATAGCCTGGGCCGACCAAAATCGTGCCTGGATCGTCGAGGACGACTACGACAGCGAGCTGCGTTATGCCGGACACCCATTTCCCTCAATGCAGGGATTGCGTCCGTCACGCGTCATCTATCTCGGCACGTTCAGCAAGGTGCTCTTTCCCTCCTTGCGCCTCGGCTACGTCATCGCCCCTCCTCCACTCGCAGAAGCCTTTGCCGGCGCCCGTGCCATTCTCGACCGGCATTCGCCGATCGCCGAACAGCACGTTCTGGCGGCCTACATGCGGGAAGGCTATTTCGAAGCGCATATCCGGCGCATCCGTGGCCTCTATGCCGAACGCCGCGCTGTTCTGCTCTCGGCGCTCGAGCGGGCCTTGCCGGAGGGGTGCTGCGTCCAGCAGAGCGACCAGGGCATGCATATTCTTCTATGGCTGCCCGAGGAGGTCGATGACGTGCAACTCGCAGCCCGTGCCCTGTCGGCCGGCCTTGCCGTGCGCGCGATCTCCCCGATGTATTCCGCGCGGCCGGCACGCCCCGGCCTGATGCTGGGCTTCGGCGGATTTCTGGCGGACCAGCTACAGGCGGCGGTTGGCGAACTCGTCGAACTGTTGAGCCAGCAGATGTCTCAAGCGGGAGGCCCGCAACAAACTGAAACCTAAACTGTCAGCCGTTCCCAGCTATCGTCCATCTGGTTGCGGAACCATGTCATTTGCCGCTTGGCATATTGCCGCGTCGCCGCAGCCCCCTTCTCCAGCACCTCGTCGCGCGTCATCTCACCCCTGACCATCGCCGTAATCTGCGACACGCCGATTGCCTTCATCACAGGCGCCTCGGCCGGCAGGTCGAGCGCAAGCAGCCCCCTTACTTCGTCTTCCGCGCCTTGCTGCAGCATCTTTTCGAAACGCCCGTTGATGCGCTGATGCAGCACCGCCCTATCCGGCAGCACGACGATCTTGCGGGCCTGGGCGGCGTCGATGATCACCAGTCCCGACTGGCCCTGGAAATCGGCGATCGACCGCCCCGTCGACTTCATCACCTCCAGCGCCCGCACGATCCGCTGCCCGTCCTGGCGGTTGAGGCTTGCCGCCATGGCGGGATCGGCCACCGCGAGTTCGGCATAGAGCCCGTCCGGGCCCTCCTCCAGCAGCCGCGACCTGAGTGCCTTCCGCAGGGCCTCCGGTATCTCGGGCATATCTGAGAGACCACCGGTCAACGCCTTGAAATAAAGCCCCGTGCCGCCGACGAAGACCGGCAGCCGCCCTGCGGCCCTGAGCGTCGGCAGCAATGCCGAGACATCCCGTAGCCAGCCGCCTGTGGAATAGGCCGCACCGGCCGGCACGTGGCCGTAGAGATGATGCGGCACGCCCTGCATCTCCTCTTCCGACGGGCGCGCGGTCAGCACCCGCAGCGTGTCGTAGACCTGCATGCTGTCGGCGTTGACGACCACGCCATCATGGCGCTTGGCCAATTCGACGGCGAGCGCGGACTTGCCGCTGGCGGTCGGCCCGGTTATCAGGATCGCGTTCACTGTGCTCAGAAGGTTTTCCATCATGGCCCTCGTTGCCACGCTTGTTGCCAATCCGTCAAATCCCGTGCTGACAGCCGAAATCGCCGAGCAGGCGGCCGAGGCCGTGAACGCTTCCGGTCTCTACTGGCTGGCCGATGGCGTTGCCTGCGACATCGCGCTGCGCGACGGCACCGATGCGCAAGCGGCCGAGGCCAATATCCTTGCCGTCATATCAAACGCACCGATCGATCTCGTCATCCAGGAGCAGGAAACCCGCCGCAAGAAGCTGCTGATCGCCGACATGGATTCGACGATGATCGGCCAGGAATGCATCGATGAACTCGCTGCCGAAGTCGGCCTGAAAGAGAAGGTCGCGACCATTACCGCCCGCGCCATGAACGGCGAGATCGCCTTCGAGCCTGCCCTGCGTGAGCGTGTCGCGCTGCTGAAGGGCCTGCCGATATCGGTCGTCGACGAGGTGATCGCCAAGCGCATCACGCTCACCCCGGGCGGCCCGGAACTGCTTGCCACCATGAAGTCGAAAGGCCATTACACCGCGCTTGTCTCCGGCGGCTTCACCGTCTTCACCAGCCGCATCGCCGCCACTCTCGGCTTCGACGAGAACCGCGCCAACACACTGCTCGAAGACGGCGGCATTCTCTCCGGCTTCGTCGCCGAACCAATCCTCGGCAAGCAGGCGAAGGTCGATGCGCTGAACGAGATTTCGGCTCGCCTCGGCATTTCGCCGGAAGAAGCGATCGCCGTTGGTGACGGCGCCAACGATCTCGGCATGTTGCACCTTGCAGGCTCCGGCGTCGCCCTCCACGCCAAGCCGGCAGTCGCTGCCGAAGCGCAGATGCGCATCAACCACGGCGACCTGACCGCACTGCTCTACATCCAGGGCTACCGGAAGACGGATTTCGTGACGGTATGAGCGCGATACCAGCGACATTCCCAATCGGGGCTGATCGCTGGTGGCTCGTACGGAAGGCAACCTCCGTAAACCCGCCAAATAGCCTGTCACCTCCGGACGTTAGGCCACCGATTCCGTTTCGAAAGCCCCCCGGCACACCCTTCTCCACCCTCATTCCTGTGCTCGTCACAGGAAACCAGCCACCGCGCGTCTGCGCGGTGAGTGACTTACGTCAGGAGAGAAGAGTTTTCTGCGCCCAAGGACTTAGGCGCACTGGATTCCTATGACAAGCAGAGGAATGAGGGAGAGTTGGAGAGTACGGCGGCTAATTCACTACCGCCGTAGCTCCCTTATTCCATCGGCACCGCCACGAACCGCAGATCGCCATTCGCCGATGCGATCATCAGCTGGGCGTTGCGGCGGCCCTCCTGTTTCAGCGCCTGCACCTTGGCGGCGACCGCATCCGGCGACTTCATGAACTCCTGCGCCACCTCGACGATCACGTCGCCGGGCTTCAACCCCTTTTCGGCGGAGGCGGAGCCGGGCGTCACCTCTGTGACGACGACGCCGTCGACGCTCTCGGCGATCCCGAAGGCCTTGCGCGTCTCGGCGCTCAACAGCGACAGCGACAGCCCGAGCAAGTTCTTCGGCGTTGCAGCATCCGGCGACACCTGGCCCTTATGCTGGTCGGGTGTATCAGGTGCGGGTTGGGCCTGATCGCCGGTATCCGGCTGGTCCATGTCGTTGTTCTCGCCGGGGTCCGGGGTGATCACGCCGTCATCCTGCGAACCATCAGGCGCCGCATCATCGGATGCAGCCGCCTGATCGCTGTCCTCAAGCCGGCCAAGCTTCACCTTGACGGTCTGCTCCTTGCCGTCGCGCAGCACCACCACATCGACTTCCTTGCCGACTGTGCTTTCCGCCACGACACGCGGCAGGTCGCGCATTTCGCTGACGGTCTTGCCGTCGAATTTCAAAATGACGTCACCCGCCTTGATCGAGCCGTCGTCGACTGGGCCACCCTTGATGACGCCGGCGACCAGCGCGCCCTTTGCAGTGTCGAGCCCGAGGCTGTCGGCGATATCGTCAGTCACCGGCTGGATGCGCACGCCGAGCCAGCCGCGCCGCGTCTCGCCATATTCGCGCAACTGGTCGACAACGCCGGAGGCAAGCTCCGACGGCACCGAGAAACCGATGCCGATCGAGCCACCGCTCGGCGAAATGATCGCCGTGTTAATGCCGATCACTTCACCCTTCATGTTGAAGAGCGGGCCGCCGGAATTGCCCTTGTTGATCGCCGCATCCGTCTGGATGAAGTTGTCGTAGGGGCCGGCATTGATGTTGCGGCCGCGCCCGGAAATGATGCCGACCGTCACCGAACCGCCGAAGCCGAACGGATTGCCGATCGCCATCACCCAGTCGCCGATGCGCATCTTGCTGGAATCGCCGAATTTCACGGACTTCAGCGGTGCCTTCGGCTCGACCTTCAGCACCGAAAGATCGGTCTTCGTATCGGTGCCGATCAGCTTCGCCTTGAGCTTCGAACCGTTGGCGAAATTGATCTCGATGTCGTCGGCGCCCTCGATCACGTGGTTATTGGTGACGATATAGCCGGCCGGATCGATAACGAAGCCGGAGCCGAGCGAGCTGACATTGTGGTTGCCGCCCTTGTTGCCCTGCTGCTTGTTGAAGAAATCGTTGAAGAATTCCTGGAAAGGCGAGCCGTCGGGGGCGCGCGGCGCCGGGCCTGCACCCTCGTCGTCCTTCACATTCTGCGAGGTCGAGATGTTGACCACCGCGTCGAGCAGCCCCTCGGCAAGATCGGCGACCGAAGCCGGGCCGTTATTCGGCACGACGGCCTGGCTCGCGGCGGCCTGCTGCGGTGCGGCGGGTACGGGAGGCGTAGGAGCGGGAGCAGCTGTTCCCGGTGCAGCCGCGGCCGGCGGTGTGGGTGCGGGAGCAGCCGGCTCAGGAGTAACCGGAGCGGGCGTCACAACCCCGGGTGCTGTCGTCTCAGGCGCGGTTTGGGCGTAGGCGACCCCGTTCATGCCGGCATGCGCAAGAATTGCAGCGCTGGCCATAAGCGCGAGCGTTCGTCTGAAGGGCGAGCGAATCGTGGGGGCCATCAAGCTTCCTCATAAGGGGTCATGCGCACATTGAGCACCAGCATAAGGCGGAATGATGGAGGGCGAAATCACCTTTTCGCGAAATCCCCGTGCAATGTGACGTGGCCTCGCAAAAGCCCAACTATCGCGACCATTCCACGAAAAAAGGGCCGGCACTCGGGCCGGCCCTTCCTATCGGGGTATCCCCTGCTTCAATTCGTCGGCTGGGCAGGTGCCCCAGGCGCTGCCGGAGCCGGCACTGCCGGGCTTGCTGGCGACGGCTGCAGGGTGCCGGCGGCATTGTCGAAATAGCGGAAGAATTCCGAATTCGGCGACAGCACCAGCGTCGTGTCCTGCGATGAGAGAGCGGAGGAATAGGCCGCCATCGAGCGATAGAACTCGAAGAAGGCTGGATCCTTGCTGAAGACTTCGGCGAATACGCGGTTGCGTTCCGCATCGCCCTGGCCTCGAAGGATTTCCGCATCACGCTGGGCGCCCGCGGTGAGCTCGACAACCTGACGGTCGGCGATGGCGCGCCGCCTTTGGCCTTCCTCATTGCCCTCGGCACGGATGCGCTCCGCCTCGGCAAGGCGTTCCGAACGCATGGCATTATAGGTGTTCGGCGCAACCTCCGGCGAAAGGTCGGTGCGGCGGATGCGAACGTCGTCTATATGCAGGCCGAGATTTTCGGCATCCGTGCGCAGATCGTCGCGAATCTCCAGCATCATTGCGACACGCTCTTCCGAGAGCGCGGCATTGTAGTCACGCAGACCGTAGACGCGGCGAAGCGATGAATCGAGCTGCGCCCTCAACCGCGCTTCTGCGGCTTCGCGATCGCCCGATACTGTTTCGCGGAAACGGCGAACATCCGAGATGTTATAGATCACGAAGGCATCGACGTCGAAGGTCTGGCCGTCCTGGACCTGAACGCGGATATTGTCGAGATCGAGCCTCAGCGCCTGCTTTTCGACCAGCTGAACGCGGTCGGCATCCATGAAGCCGAAAGGCAGCTTGAAATAAATCCCAGGCTCGGTCTTGACCGACTGGATCTGGCCGAAGCGGACGACGATGGCCTGCTCACGTGCATTCACCACGAAGATGGACGAATAAAGCCCGACCAGCACAATGGCGAGGATGAGGAGAATGATGGGAAGTCTGTTCGATGTCATGACTCAACCTCCCTGTTGCGCCGGTTTGCCGAGCTCATTGAGCGGCAGATAGGGCAGGACGCCCTGCTTTTCGTCGATGATGACCTTCCGGGAGTTCTTCAGCACCTGCTCCATCGTTTCGAGGTACAACCGCTTGCGGGTCACATCGGGCGCCTTGGAATATTCGTCGTTGATCGCCGTGAACCGCTGCGCTTCACCTTCCGCCTCCTTCACGACACGGTCCTTGTAGGCGGCTGAATCTTCGCGGATTCTGGCCGCATCGCCTCGCGCCTGGCCGAGCTTTTGGTTCGTGTAGCGATTGGCCTCTTCGATCGTGCTATCGCGGTCACGGCCGGCACGCTGCACTTCTTCGAAAGCATCGGCGACTTCCCGCGGCGGCGCCACGTTCTGGATCGTCACGCCGGTCACGGTCACGCCCGCGCCATAGCGGTTCATCGTGTCCTGCAGGATATTGAGCACATCCACTTCGATCGGCTGGCGATTACTGCGGAAGGCGTCCTGCGCCGGACGCCGGCCAACGATTTCACGCATGGCACTGTCGGAAACCTGCTGCAGCGTCTCTGCCGGATTTTCGACGTTGAAGAGATAGGCCTTGGGATCGCTGACGGTGTAGAAGACAGCGAACTGCACGTTGATGACGCTCTTGTCGCTGGACAGCATCAGGCCGTTCGAAGACGATGCCGAAGTCGCCCCGATGTTCAATTGCTGCACGGTCACCTTGACCGTCTCCACGGTCTCCATCGGCCACAGGTGGAAATGCAGGCCCGGCATGGAAATCTCGGCCTTCGGCTTGCCGAACCGCAGTTCGACGCCGCGTTCGTCCGGCTGCACGACATAGATGCACTGGATCAGCCAGAAGACGGCGACGATCGCCACGACGATCACCGCCACGCCGCCGTTGAAGCCGCCGGGAATGATGTTGCGCAGTTGGTCCTGGCCGCGCCGGATGATATCTTCCAGATCAGGCGGTCCGCCCTTGCCGCCGCCACCGCGCGGCCGGTTCGGCCCCTGTCCCCATGGTCCCTGATTATTACCGCCGCCGCCGCCCCAAGGGCCGCCGCCGCCATTCTGATTGCTCCAGGGCATCAAAACCTCGTTGTTCGTTAAGTCTCCACGCATCCGAAACCGTGGGGGCTGACCGGCGGACGCGTTGGTGACCGTTATAGGTATCGCCGCATCGGCTTTCAACGCAGCGTGAGAAACTTGGTCAATTTAATTGGAAAATAGTTCATTTTCAGGCGTGACGGCGTTCGTAGACGATGAAACGCGTGGGATAGCTGTCCTTTTCGCCGGCCGGAACCGCGATCGCCTCCCCCGCCTGCCAGGTGTCGGGATCGATCACGGGAAACGACGCGTCTCCATCGAGATCAGCCTCGACATGCGTGATGCACATCCGGTCGGCAAGGCCGATCGCCTGGGCATAGACCTGCCCGCCGCCCAGAATACAGATTTCGTCGACGCCGGTTTCGAGCGCCAGCCTTTCGGCCGCCGTCATCGCCTCCGGCAGCGTATGGGCCATGGAGACATCAGGATGGTCTATCGCCGCCTGCCGCGAGATGACGACGTTCGGCCGTCCCGGCAGCGGCTTGCCGATCGAATCGTAGGTCTTGCGGCCCATCACCACAGGCTTGCCCAATGTCAGCGCCTTGAAGCGCTTGAGGTCGCTCGAAAGCCGCCACGGCATGTCGCCGTCGCGGCCGATAATGCCGTTGCGGGCAACGGCGGCGATAATGGTCCTGCGGATGTCGGCCATGGAATATCCTGGATCAGACGGCGATCGGCGCCTTGATGCTGGCATCGGCCTCGTAGCCGATCAGCTCGAAATCGTCGAAGGTGAAGCCGAAAATGTCCTTCACCTCAGGATTGATGCTCATGAACGGCAGCGGCTTCGGCCGGCGTGCAAGCTGCAGTTTCGCCTGGTCGAAATGGTTGTGATAGAGATGGGTGTCGCCGAGCGTGTGGACGAAATCGCCAGGCTTCAATCCGGTCACCTGAGCCACCATCATCGTCAGCAGCGCATAGGAAGCGATATTGAACGGCACGCCGAGGAAGATATCGGCCGAGCGCTGGTAGAGCTGGCAGGAAAGCTTGCCATCAGCCACATAGAACTGGAACAGGCAATGGCAGGGCGGCAGCGCCATTTCGTCCACTTCGGCCGGATTCCAGGCCGAGACGATGTGGCGGCGCGAATTCGGATTGTTGACGATGCCTTTGACGAGATTGGCGATCTGGTCGATATGGCCGCCATCGGGCGCTGGCCAAGAGCGCCACTGGGCGCCGTAAACAGGCCCGAGATCGCCGTTTTCATCGGCCCATTCGTCCCAGATCGAAACGCCATTCTCCTTGAGATAGCGGATATTCGTCTCGCCCTTCAGGAACCAGAGAAGCTCGTGGATGATCGAGCGTAGATGCAGCTTCTTCGTGGTGAGGACGGGGAAGCCCTCTTCCAGGTCGAAGCGCATCTGGTAACCGAAGACTGAGCGTGTGCCGGTGCCGGTGCGGTCGCCCCGGTCGGAGCCCTTTTCCATCACATGATTCAAGAGATCGAGATATTGCTTCATGTCGCGCTGATTCCGTTTCGGCTAATTTAAGCCTTCAGAACCGGGAAACCAATCACCGCCGGGCATTTTCCCAATGTTTCTGATAGGTCGCATAACGCTTTTATGACGTTTGCCCTTTCCTTGGGCTGAGGAAACCACTATATCACCCATGCCGGCTTTCGGGCCGGCTATGGCGATAAATGAGCGGTGTAATAAACCTATTGGACCCGGGGGCGGTACCCGGCGCCTCCACCAAAAACCGGCGGTCTCGAAGGCCGGCTTTTGATGGGGGCGAAACAGGATCGACAAGGGTGTAAAGATCGTCTTTTTGCTCGGCATTGTACCGCCGTTATCGGGCTAAAATTGTAGTTGCAAACGACAACTATGCGGAAGCTCGTCTCGCTGCTTAATCGCGGTGTGACACTTCAATCAAAGTCCTAGTGGTTCGCACCTCTAGGCGGGGTCCGAAGGCACCTGGCAACAGAAGCCTTCACCTTCTCCCTGCCGCCGAAATCATGTATGCTGCTTAAAAACGTGACTCGGCTCCGGTCTTTCCCAAGGCGCCCGGACGTGGCATACAACCTTGTGAAAAGACTCCGAACCGACGAAAGACAGGAAAAGCATGGGGCAGGATCATATCCGCTACGACATTCTGGCACAGGATGCACTTCGCGGCGTCATCCGCAAGGTATTGGCGGAAGTCGCAGCCACGGGCCGCCTGCCCGGTGATCATCACTTCTTCATCACCTTCCTCACGGGCGCGACCGGGGTGCGCATCTCCCAGCATCTGAAGTCGAAATACCCCGAGCAGATGACCATCGTCATCCAGCACCAGTTCTGGGACATGAAGATCACCGAAACGCATTTTGAGATCGGCCTTTCCTTCTCCGACGTTCCGGAAAAGCTGGTCATCCCATTCAATGCGATCCGCGGCTTCTACGATCCCTCCGTCAACTTCGAGCTCGAATTCGACGTGCCTCTCGCCGATGGCGAGGAATTGCCGTCCGGTGAAATCACCGCCTATCCGGTGGATGCGGCTGGAAAGTCGGATGACGCTGCGGGCGCAAAACCCGTCGATGGCGAAGAGAAGAAACCGGGCTCCGTCGTCTCACTCGACTCCTTCCGCAAGAAACAGTGATTTGAAGGGAGGCCAAGCCTCCCTTTTTCATAGGGAATTCAGGCAAACGCATGAGCGCCGAAATCATCAATCTGCGCCAGTTCCGCAAGAAGCAGGCTCGCTCCGAAAAGGAGAAGCAGGCCGAACAGAACCGTATTTCCTTCGGCCGCGTCAAGGCCGAAAAGCAACTGACCCGCAGCCTGAACGACAAGGCCGACAAGACCCATCGCGACGGCCGGATCGAGACTGATGACGACGGCGCGTGAGGGTTTCACGCAAAGCTTGAAAGCTGGAATGGATTCTGCGATCAGCCACTTGCGCGGTTTCCTTGAATCGATCTGCCAACCCACGCATGATTTGACAAAACGTCCTGAGCGCGTCCTCGCGGACGCTCGGCGCTATAACCGGGATGTGAAGGCGCTCCATGATCCGCAAGCATTCGGCGACATTGCACGGCCATCGCACCAGTTTTTCGCTTGAAGATGAGTTCTGGGCCGAGCTGAAGATGATTGCCGCGGGCCGTTCGATACCGCTCGCCGCCCTGATCTCCAAAATCGACGACCACCGCCCGCCGGACAGCAACCTGTCCTCGGCGCTGCGCTTGCATGTGCTTTCCTGGCTGAAGGCTGAGGGCGACCGCCAGCCGTGACCCGGGCCTGATGCACGCTGCACAAAACCGTGGGGCGATTTTGGGCGAAAAATCAATGAAAACAGAGATCTGATACGCCTTGCATGAATCAAATTCTATGCAATCTCACTGCGCCTGAACGCCCGGCAACTGGTCAAAATTGAGCGGACCCGGCTGTGCTTGCCCGCTGCGCCGTGCCGCTTCCGCCTCGGCGGCAGCCCTCGCTTGCGCATCCGCCTTCGCTTTGGCTTCCGCCGCGCGTGCAGCCTCTGCCTCGGCAGCAGCCTTCACAGCGGCTGCTTGCTGCGCCAGTGCACGCAGCCGCTCTTCCTCCGCCCGCCGTTGTTGCTCGATCTCGGCCGCCTTGATGCGCTCGGCGTCGTTGAACCGATAGAGCGCCACCTCGCGGCGCAGCCGCTGTTTTTCGAGCACGATCGCCTGCAGCCGTTCGACCCGCCGGCGCTCGCGCTCGAAAGCGCGCAGCGACAGATAGCTGGTGATATCGGTCACATCCATCGTCTTGCCGGGTGATGGCAGCATGCCGGAAAAATTCAGCCTGAGCGCCGGCTCCGCACCAGAAAGCGCTTCGGTGCCCGGATTGAACCCGACACCCAGCGTCGCGCTGACCCGCTCTTCCGGCAGCGCGATCTGCGCATCGGCGGTGATGCGGGCGAGATCGTTGGCGACGGTGACATTCTGCACCCTCAGCGTCCCGTCGGTGATGTTGAAGGGGACGCCGAGCGGCGGCAGCTTCGCCTCGCCGT
Source organism: Rhizobium sp. PRIMUS64 (assembly GCF_023006465.1). Taxonomy (NCBI): domain Bacteria; kingdom Pseudomonadati; phylum Pseudomonadota; class Alphaproteobacteria; order Hyphomicrobiales; family Rhizobiaceae; genus Rhizobium; species Rhizobium sp. PRIMUS64. The sequence continues at coordinate 13,465 of NZ_JALBGX010000103.1, forward strand.
TGCTGAGCAGCGTTTCGATGATCGGATGCACCTTGCCGGCATTGATCTGCTCCTGCATCGTATCGGTCGCGGCAAGCAGCGGCGGAAGGATGGCAAGATTCAGCCCGCGTATGCTGGTATCGCCGAGCTTCAGTTCGCCCGAACCATTGAGCGAGCTGGCGATCTCGCCGATCGTCTTGCCCGAGGCCTCCATCGACAGCGACAATCCGAACTTGCCGTTGGCGATCGGCGCGCCGTCGCGCAGCCAGACGACGCCGGAAAGATCGGAATCGGCAAGCGCAAGCTTCGTCTGCAGGAAGCCGGTGCCGTTGGCATTGGTGAAGAGCAGGTTGCCGGAAAGCTTTCCACCGTCCCAGTTGCCGGCCATGTCGTTGAGCTGCAACTCGTCGCCCTTGTAGGCGACGTTGCTGGTGAAGTCCGACACCGCTGTATCCGGCAGGCCCGGCCAGAACTGCTTGGCCGTCAGCTTCACGTTGACGTCGAGATCCTTGAAGATGGGCAGCCCCAGCGGCGCCGTCGTCAGCTGACCGTTGGCGGGATCGACGATCTGGCCGAACACCGCCTCGCCGAGCCAGCCGGCATCGGCCTTGGAGAGCGTCAGTCCGCCGCTCGCGGTCGTCTTCGCAGCCTTCCGGTCAAAGGTCAGCGCACCTGAAAATTCGTTGTCGGCCGCATGCCCCTTGAGATCCGAAAAGACGATCTTGTCGCTGTCGACGGCGGCATTGACCTGCAGGCCGAGCGGCAACCCGGTTCCGGTCTGCGGCAGGGCGATGCCGTTCATGATGAGATAGGGGTCGATATCGGCACTATCCAGCGAAAGCCCGATCTGGCCGTTCATGAAGGTCTCCGGCCGAACATCGACCTTGCCGTTGGCGGTGAACGAGGTCCGGTCGGTCGCAAAGCTCAGGGCCGCATCGGCGGGATCATTGCCCGATGCCTTCACCTTCAGCGTCAGGCGGCCATTGGCCCCGACATCGACCGGCAGCGGGTCGAGCCCGGCCTGGCCGAACAGGATGGACGGCACCGCGTTTTCGAGCGTTGCCTCAAGGCTCGTCGTGCCATTGCCGGTCAGCGCCAAGAGGTCGGACATGCGGTAGTCGAGATTGACGCGGCTGCCGTTCGAGACACCGGCAAGTGTCACCGTCAGCGCGTTGCCCTCGTCGCCGCCGAGCGTCAGCGCTCCGCGAAGCGCCGTATTGCCGTACCACCCGGCATTGCGCACCAGCCGGTCGAGCACCGGGTGATGCGGCAGGTGCTCGCGCAGCATGGTAAAGAAGCCGCCGGGATCGGCCGATTTGAAGGTGATTTCACCCGCGCCCTTGTAGTCGAGCAATGAGCCTTCTGCCCTGCCCGTCGCCGTCAGCTCGGCGCCTGCGATATCCTTGATCGACAGCCGGTCGACGGCAAGCGCGCCATCGGCGATCGTAAAGGTGGTCTCGACATTGTCGGCACTGACGCCGAAGGCGGTGAACTTGTCGGCCTTAAGCTGGGCGGCGATCTTGTGGTCGAGCACGTTGTCGCCGGCATCCTGGCCGGTCATGAGCCCGCTCAGCGCCTGCAGCGCGTCGAGATCGAGCGTATCGCCGTTCAGCGCCACCGACAGCGTCGGCGTCTGGCCGGAAATCGCCTGGCGCTCCAGCCGGCCCTTCAGCGTCGCCGGTCCGATGGCAATCTCGAGATTTTCGAAACGCTGCAATTCATGCGTCAGGCTGACATTGGCGGAAAAGCCCGCCTGCCGCAGTTGCCGGATGGCCGGATCGACCGAGCCGGCAAGCCAGGAGGCAAGCCCGGTCGGCTGGCTGGAAGCCACCACGATCTGGCCGTTGAACGAGGCCTCACCCTGAAGCAAGAGCTTGCCCTTGCCTTCCACCTGCGTGCGCCCCGGCAGCGTGCCGGTGGCGCTGTCGATCATCCAGCCGGTGCCGGCCGGCTCGAGCTCCAACTGCACGTCACGCAACGTCGTATCACCGGCGACGATCGCCGGCAGCTTGACGCTCGCCTTGCCCGGCACCTGCGGGATCGGCACCTGCCCGACGATATCGATCAGCGAATTCAGCCGTTGGCGCGCCGAAACAGCCGCATCGCGCGTCGTCTTGCCGGCAGTGCCCTGATTGCCGATACGGTTGACATCGATCTGTTGCCCGTCGGCGGTCAGCAGGAATTCCGGTGCATTGCCGGTATCGAGCGTCGCCTCGCCGGTTATGACATAGGGATCGTCGGTCGGGCCGATCTCCATCCGGTATTCGGGAATGCGGATGCGTTCATTGGTGAGCTCGAAGCGGCCCTTGACGCGCGGCGGCTGCTCTTTTTTGTTGGCGGGCTTGGCGCTGTTGCGGATCTCGATCGCCGCCGAAAGCTGGCCCTGATAATTCGGCTTACTGTCGACGAGCTTCAGCTCGCCGTCGAGATCGACGCTGACAGGGTGCTTGTCCGGCGAAAGCCTCGTGCGCATGCGCAGCACGCCCTTGTCGTCCGGCTGGCTGCTCGAGATCGAGAAGCCGCCGTGCTCGCCGTCAAGCGCAGCGTCGCCCTCGATGCGCCAGGGGCCGGCCAGCGACTTTGCCGACATTTCCGCATTGAGTCCGGTGATGCGACGCGAGCGGCCCGACTGGTCGTCGATGAATTCGACCTCGCCGCCACTGACATGCACGTTTTCGAGAACGACGGTCCTTGCCGGTATTTCCGCGCGGCTGCCGCGCATCCAGTCGAGCGTGCCGTCCTTGAGCAGTCTCAAGCGCACCTTCGGATTGACGATGCGCATGTCGAAGATCAGCGCTTCGCCCGACAGGAAAGGTGCGAGCTCCGCATCCATGGAAAACTGCTCGACCTTGACGATCGGCGTGCCGTCCGCTTCCTGGCCGACGCGCACATCATGCAGGGTCACCGATGGAAACGGCAGCAGGCGCGCATCTACCGTACCGTAGACGGTGACTTTCTTACCGATAATGCGGCTTGCCTGATCCTCGAAATTCTTGCGGAAATCCGTCCAGTCGATGAACAGCGGCGCAAGCAGCGCCACAAACAGCACTACGACGATCACTCCCCCCAGAAAGACGAGGAACCGGCCTACCAATGCAAAGCGTCTCCATTTGGGATTCTGTTGCCGACACTAGAGCATGATGCCGAAAAGTGTGAGCGGTTTTCGGACGACATCATGCTCTAACTCTTTATTTGAGAACAGGATTCAGATTTCAGGTTGAGCTGGCCCAACATCATCCTGTTCTAGCGCTATTCATGCCGGGGGCAAGGCCCAAGTTCATGAGAATATTCCGTTTTCAGCCATGGTGGAAAATCTTGCCAGGATTGAAGATATCGTCTGGATCGAGCGCCTGTTTCACCTGTCGCATCAGATCCACCGCGCCGCCGAGCTCCTGTTCCAGAAACGCCATCTTGCCTTGCCCGATCCCGTGTTCGCCGGTGCATGTCCCGTCCAGGTCGAGCGCTCGCTGGTTGAGCCGCTGCACGAAGCTCTCAGCCCTGGCGATGTCTTCGGCACTTTTGTCGTCGAACAACAGCAGCACATGGAAGTTCCCGTCGCCGGCATGGCCGACAATCGGCCCCAACAGCCCGTGCTCCTCGATATCCGCCTGCGTTTCGGAAACACAATCGGCGAGCCTCGATATCGGAACACAAACATCGGTCGAAAGTGCGGCAAGCCCAGGCGCCAGCGCCCTTGCGGCCCAATAGGCGTCGTGGCGCGCCTTCCAGAGCTTCGTCCGTTCCTCGGCATTGGCCGTCCACAGGAATTCGCCGCCGCCACATTCCGCCGCGATCTCGGCAAAGGCTGCCGATTGCAACGGTACCGTCTCGTCGGTGCCGTGAAATTCGAGGAACAGTGTCGGGCTTTCGGCGTAGGAGAGCTTGGAATAGGCGTTGCAGGCCCGCATCTGTACCGTGTCGAGCAGCTCGATGCGCGCCACCGGAATGCCCATCTGGATCGTCATGATGACGGCATCGCAAGCGGCCTTGATACTCGGAAAGGCACAGGCCCCTCCGGCGATCTTCTGCGGAATCGCCTGCAAGCGTAGCGTTACCGAGGTCAGGATGCCGAGCGTGCCCTCGGCGCCGACGAAGAGCCGCGTCAGGTCGTAGCCGGCGGAAGATTTGCGGGCGCGCCGGGCCGTGCGGATCTCCTCGCCATTGGCGGTGACCGCGGTGACGGCAAGCACGTTGTCCTTCATCGTTCCGTAGCGCACGGCATTGGTGCCGGAGGCCCGCGTCGAGGCCATGCCGCCGATCGACGCGTTGGCGCCGGGATCGATCGGGAAGAACAGGCCGGTATCGCGCAGGTGGATGTTCAGCGCCTCGCGTGTCACACCCGGCTCGACGGTACAGTCGAGATCTTCCGGATTGACCTCGAGCACCCGGTTCATGCGGCTGAAATCGATCGAAATACCGCCATTGGCGGCATTGACCTGACCCTCCAGCGAGGTGCCGACACCGAAGCCGATCACCGGCACCTTGTGGGTCGCACACGCCCTGACCGCCACCTTCACGTCCTCGGCGCTCTCGGCGAAGAGCACACCGTCCGGCAGCTGCGGCGGGATATAAGTGGTCGTATGGGCATGTTGTTCGCGGAAGGAATGGCCGGTCTGAAAACGCTCGCCGAAGCTCTGCTTGAGAATACCAAGCACCGCGGCAATTCCGGCCTCGTTGCGTGTGCCCGCCTTCGCGTCCTTCAGCGCCATCCCTTTGATCTCCCTGCCATTCCGCAGAAACCATATCGTGTTCCGCAGGTCAGGCTGGGTATGCGGCAAGTCAAAGCGGCTGTCCAGTTAAGATTGGCAGAAGATTTCATTCCTACTTTGTTATAGGCCGGTTGCTATAGCCAAGTCCGCAGTCCCCGCACCTCAGACAATCGGCGGATTGAGCCGCGCAAAACCCGCCTGCCTGCGATAGGGAAAATAGGGATAGGGCGCCGTGACAGTGCTTATGGCGTCGAGCCTTTCGATCTGCTCCCTCGACAGGCTCCAGCCGACCGCGTCGAGGTTCTGCCGGAGCTGTTCCTCGTTGCGGGCGCCGATGATGACGCTCGATACCGTCGGCCGGTTAAGCAGCCAGTTGATGGCGATCTGCGGCACCGTCCGGCCGGTTTCTAATGCGATCGTGTCCAGCACCTCGACGATGCCGAATAGATTCTCGTCGTCGACAGGCGGGCCGTATTGCGCCGTCTCGTGCAGCCGGCTTGCCTTGGGCAGCGGCTGGCCGCGGCGGATCTTGCCGGTTAACCGTCCCCAGGCAAGCGGGCTCCAGACGAGGGCTCCCACACCCTGGTCGGCGCCAAGCGGCATCAGCTCCCATTCGTAATCGCGTCCTGCCAGCGAATAATAGACCTGATGGGCGACATAACGCGGATAGCCGTGGCGCTCGGCGGCGGCGAGCGACTTCATCAGTTCCCAGCCGGCAAAATTGGAAACGCCGACATAGCGGATCTTGCCTGCGGCGACGAGCCCGTCGAGCGTCGACAGCACCTCCTCGACCGGCGTCGAGGCATCGAAGGCGTGAAGCTGCAAGAGGTCGATATAGTCGGTTCCGAGCCGGCGCAGCGCATCCTCGGTCGCGCGGATCAGCCGCGCCCGCGACGTTCCCCAGTCCTGCGGCCCCTCGCCCATCGGCAGTGCCGTCTTCGTCGAAATCAGCACAGTGTCGCGCCGGCCGCGGATCGCCTGGCCTAGCACCTCTTCGGAGGCGCCGGCCGAATAGACGTCCGCTGTGTCGAAGAGATTGACACCGGCTTCAAGGCAGATGTCGACGAGCCGCCGCGCCTCTTCCGCATCGGTATTGCCCCAAGCGCCGAACAGGGGGCCACTGCCGCCGAATGTGCCCGCGCCGAAGCTCAAGACCGGCACTCTGAGGCCGGAGGCGCCGAGATTTCTGTAGTCCATGGATCTGTCTCCTGTATTTCCTATGAGATAGACCTTGGCCGCTCGATGATATAGATTGCCTGAAAGCAAATCATCTGTGACTTGAATTCATCATGAGCCGTCAGGACATCAATCGCTCCGGCGAAATGGAAGTCTTCGTCAGCGTCGTCGAACGTGGCGGTTTTTCCGCCGCCGCTACGGCCCGGCGCATGACGCCGTCGGCTGTGAGCAAGCTCGTCGCCCGACTGGAAACACGCCTCGGCGCCCGCCTCGTCAACCGTACGACCCGCAGGCTGCAACTGACGCCGGAAGGCTGCGCCTTCTACGAGCGCAGCATCGCCATCCTTGCCGATATCGCCGAAGCTGAACGTCGGGCCTCGACTGGCGAACAGGCCTCGGGCCGCATCCGCATCAACACCAGCGGCTCCTTCGGCAACCATGTGCTGGCGCCGCTCGTGCCTGCCTTCATGGCGCTTCATCCGGTCGTGACGCTGGATATTTCCCATACCGACAGGATAGTCGACTTGATGGAAGAACGCGCCGATGTCGCGATCCGCGCCGGCCCGTTGAAGAATTCCAGCCTGATCGCCCGCAAGCTTGGCGCCACTAGCAAGATCATCGTCGCGTCGCCGGATTATCTATCGCGCCACGGCGAACCGCGCTCGGCTGCCGATCTCCGCCGCCATTGCCGCATCGGCTTTTCCTACGCCCGCGCCGTAGAGGGTTGGCCGCTGCGCGAGGACGGCGAAACGCTGATGATCCCGAGCACCCCCGGCGTGCAGGTGGGAGACGGCGAAGCCATGCGCCACCTCGCCTTATCAGGCGCCGGCCTTGCCCGCCTTGCCGCCTTCACCGTGCGCGCCGATATCGATGCCGGGCGCCTGGTGCCGGTGCTCGAAGAGGCCAATCCCGGCGATCTCGAGGAGTTCTACGCCCTCTATATGGGCCAGGGCGGGCTACTGCCGGCGCGTGTACGCGCCCTTCTTGATTTTCTCGCCGGCCATGTGCGTTTGTGACGGTACCCCGCCCAAAACCGCGCAGTGACTCAAGAGTGATACATACATAAAAACAATGAGTTAGCGCGGCAACATGAATCAAATTCGCATCTTAAGGCGCCGAGTAGCCAAATTTCGCAATTGACCGCTCGTCTTCCACCCGCCTATACCGGACCCGCGCCAGCCGGCTCTCGTAGCCGGCCTTTCTTCGTCATGCCGGAGCCCCTCCCATATTCAGCCTCAGGGCTTGGCGCCGGCCAGGAAAGACACGGGGATCATGTCACTCAGCGACGCAAGCCGCCTGCTGCGGGATGCCGGCCTGCCGAAATGGGCGCTGCTGCTCGCGCTTTCCTCAGCTCTTGTCGTCTTCCTCGAGCTCTTCGCCCTGCCGGCCTCGCTGCTGATCGGACCGATGGTCGCGGCAATCGCACTGGCGCTGACCGTCGGCAAGGGAAAGCTTCGCGTGCCATTCTGGCCGCTGCAGTTCGGCCAGGTCCTCGTCGGCCTGATGATGGCGCGCACCATCACCCCTGACATTCTCGGCACCATGGCGAAGGACGCGCCGCTCTTCCTGCTGTTCATCTTCTCGGTCATCGCCATCGCCACCGGCCTCGGCTGGCTGCTGACGCGCTGGCAGGTGCTGCCGGGAACGACGGCGGTCTGGGGCTCCTCGCCGGGCGGCGCCTCCGCCATGGTCATCATGTCGGAAGCCTATGGCGCCGATGGCCGTCTCGTCGCCTTCATGCAGTATCTGCGCGTCGTCTTCGTCGCCGTCGGCGCCTCGGTGATCTCGCGCCTGTGGGTGGCAGCCGACGGCGCCGAGCCGCCGCCGCTTGTCCTCTTTCCCGAGATTGACTGGCCGGCCTTTGCAACGACGATGGCTTTTGCGGCCTTTTGTGCCTATGGCGTTTGGCGCCTGCGCCTCCAGGGCGGCACGATCATTGTGCCGCTCTTTCTCGGCGCCTTGCTGCAGGGCATGGGCCTCCTGAAGATCGAGCTGCCGATGTGGCTGCTCGCCATCGCCTATGCGCTCGTCGGCTGGAGCATCGGCCTGCGTTTCACCCGCTCGATCCTCAAGCACGTGGCGCGCGCCCTTCCGAGGGTATCGGCCTGCATCGTGCTGCTGATGGCGCTCTGCGGCTGCATGGCGGTGGCGCTTCACGCCTTCGCCGGCATAGACCCGCTGACCGCCTATCTCGCCACCAGCCCCGGCGGCGCCGATTCCGTCGCTATCATCGCCGCCTCCAGCGATGTCGACGTGCCCTTCGTCATGGCGATGCAGACCGGTCGCTTCCTGGTGATCCTGATGATCGGCCCGATGCTCGCCCGTTTCATCGCGCGCCGTTCCGGCCTTGCGGAAAATCCCGCTTGATGCATATCGCACCAAAAGCGCGCAGCGGTTTTGGGATAACGACATGCATAAATCAAAGACTTAAAGCGCGTCGCATGAATCCGGATTGACGCGACGCGCTTTAGAGCGCGGCGCGGAGTTATGCGCGAGCGCTGCCCACTGACCGGGCGTCATGCCGTAGGCCTTCTTGAAATGGCGGTTGAGATGGCTCTGATCGGCAAAGCCGGTCGCCGCCGCCACATCGGAAATCTCTTCGCCCGTGCCGATCATCGCCCGCGCCCGCTGCAGCCGCCGCATCAAAAGGTAGCGATGCGGGCTGGTGGCAAAGGCCGCCCGGAAATGCCGCGACAGCGCGAAACGGTCGAGCCCCGTTACCGCTTCCAGCTCTAGGGAATGCACTGTCCTGCTCGCATGCGCCTCAAGATAATCTCGCGCCGCCTGCGCCTGCCGCCAGGCGACACCGCCGAGCGGCCGGCGCGGCATGCGCGCATGCCGTGACAGCCCGCCGGTCACCCGCGATACGAAATCGTCGACGAAAAGCTCGTCCAGTTCGCGGTCGAGTTCGCCGAGTGCTGCCAGCAGCACGCCCGCCAGCGCGGGATCGCCGATAACGGGTTCATCGACAAAAGGCAGGCCGACGCCATCGGCTTCCAGGCACTCAAGAAGCAGCGATGGCTCCAGATAGAGCATGCGGTACTGCAGCCCGTCCTCGGTCCCCGCCCCGCCGTCATGCTCCTCATCGGGATGCAGCACGATCACCTGCCCCGGCAGGCTGAAGCGCCGCTCGCCGCGATAGCGAAAGGTCTGAACCCCCTTCAGGGTCACGCCGAGTGCATAGGTATCGTGTCGGTGCGGCTCGAAGGCATTGCCTGAGAACTGCGCCGCGATGCGCTCGATGCCGGGAAAGGCCGGCGCAGCCAGGATGGCGTTGCCGGACGGTCCCGCGCACAAACGTTCAAGACCTTCGAAGACCTGCGGATGTAAATCCTGGTTCAACGCGCCCGATACTCCATAACCCGTAGTTAGGTGAAAGACCGTCCGATGTTTGATACCAAAATTGCCGTCGTCCTGCGAAACAATCTTGCCGGCTGGCAGAAGCTGAACGTTACCGCCTTCCTGATGACAGGCATCGCCGGCCGGCATCCGGAGATCATCGGCGAAGACTATAGGGACCGCGCTGGCAATCTCTACAATCCGCTATCGATCCAGCCGATCATCGTGCTCTCTGCCGACGAGGCGACGATGTCAGCCGTTCACCGCCGCGCGCTGGAGCGCGATATTGCCAGCTCGCTGTTCATCGAGGAGATGTTTGCGACCGGCCACGACGCAGCCAATCGCGCCGTCTTCGCCGAATTTGCTCCCGAAGACGCGAAGGTGGTCGGCATCGCGCTGCGCGCCGAAAAGAAGATCGTCGACAAGATCACCAAGGGTGCGACGATGCAGCATTAACAAAAACGGCCGGGCTGGGCCCGGCCGCTTCAAAGGTAGAAAATCCGGTTCAGCCCTGCGTGATCGGAGCGATCTGGATCTCGACGCGGCGGTTCTGCGCCCGGCCGGCCTCGCTCGCATTGGAGGCGACCGGCTGGGACGGGCCGAAACCGACGGCGGAGACGCGGCGCTGGTCGATGCCCTGGCCGCCGAGATAATCGGCAACCGACAGCGCACGGCGCTGCGACAGGTCCTGATTGTGCTGCAGGCTGCCGGTCGAATCCGTATGGCCATTGACGTCGATCAGCGTGCGGTTGAACTTGCGCAGCACGATCGCCACCGAATTCAGCGTCGGATAGAAGCCCGGCTTCACCGCGTCCTGGTCGACGTCGAAGGTGATGTTCGAGGGCATGTTGAGGATGATGTTGTCGCCGTTGCGTGTCACCGAAATGCCGGTGCCTTCGAGCTGCGCGCGAAGCTCGGATTCCTGCTGGTCCATGTAATTGCCGATCGCGCCGCCGGCGAGAGCGCCGACGCCTGCGCCGATCAACGCCGCATTGCGCTTGCCGTGGC
>NZ_JALBGX010000104.1:0-23448 GCF_023006465.1 Rhizobium sp. PRIMUS64
GGGGCTGGTGCCGGCGGCGGCGGCTTCACGGCTTGATGCGCGGCGCAGGACGGCGCGCACGCGCTCCACCAGCAGACGCTGCGAAAAAGGCTTGGTGATGAAATCGTCGGCGCCCATCTTCAGACCGAAGAGTTCATCGATCTCCTCGTCCTTGGAGGTGAGGAAGATGACGGGAATATCCGACTTCTGCCGCAGGCGGCGCAGCAGTTCCATGCCATCCATGCGTGGCATCTTGATGTCGAAGATCGCCAGCTGCGGCGGTCGTGCCAGAAGGCCGTCGAGCGCCGAGGCACCGTCCGTATAAGTCTCGACCTTGTATCCTTCGGCCTCCAGCGCGATCGACACCGAGGTGAGGATGTTGCGGTCGTCATCAACGAGCGCGATTGTCGGCATGGTGTTGGTCTCCGTCATCAGTGCGCAATCTCCCGGACTTTGCTCTCCCCAGGCGGTCTCAATGACCGGATGCGCTTATGGAGGATAAAGGTGGAACAAATTGTGGCAAAGATAAAGGGGGAGGATTGTCGTAAAATTCGCAAAGCAATCTCAGGTGGCATATCAAAATAGTTTAACGCAGACTTTTCAAACGATTTAAAATTGATGGTATAAATTTAAATCGATTAATTATTTGATATCACTGCATTTTCTCAAGTTTTCCATCTTGTGTTTTAAAATTTCTGCCCGTATTTTCGTGCTCAGTTTTAACGGCAACGAGCCTGAGCGAAGGGAACTAGCCATGGAAATGTTCGGAGTTCATAACCCGGCAATAGAGCTGGCAACGGTGGGATTGGGCGGCGCAGCCAGCGTTCGTTACAACTTTTCCGCCGCCGCGCTCTATGAAGAAGCGATCCGCCGGGGCGAAGCCGAACTGACCGCTCAGGGCGCGCTGCGGGCTATCACCGGCCAGCACACGGGCCGTTCGCCGCGCGACAAGTTCGTCGTTCGCGACATCAATACTGATGGCGAAATCTGGTGGGACAACAACAAGCCGATCTCGCCGGAACATTTCGCCTTGTTGCGCGACGATATGCTGGCGCATGCCGCGGGCAAGGAGCTTTTCGTCCAGGACCTCGTCGGCGGCGCCGAGGAAGGCCATGCCCTGCCGACCCGCGTCGTGACCGAGTTCGCCTGGCATTCGCTGTTCATCCGCAATCTGCTGATCCGCCCCGACACCGCAGCGCTGTCCAGCTTCGTCCCGAAGCTGACGATCATCGATCTGCCGAGCTTCAAGGCCGATCCGGCTCGCCACGGCTGCCGTTCGGAAACGGTGATCGCCTGCGATCTCACCAATGGTCTCGTCCTGATCGGCGGCACGTCCTATGCCGGCGAAATGAAGAAATCGGTCTTCACCGTGCTCAACTACCTGCTGCCGGCCAAGGGCGTGATGCCTATGCACTGCTCGGCCAATGTCGGTCCGGACGGTGACGCGGCGGTCTTCTTCGGCCTTTCCGGCACCGGCAAGACGACGCTTTCGGCCGATCCGGCACGGACGCTGATCGGCGATGACGAACACGGCTGGAGCGAAAACGGCATCTTCAACTTCGAAGGCGGCTGCTACGCCAAGACGATCCGCCTCTCGGCTGAAGCCGAGCCGGAAATCTATGCGACGACGCAGCGCTTCGGCACCGTGCTGGAAAACGTCGTGCTGAACGAAAGCCGCGAGCCGGATTTCAACGACGGGTCGCTGACCGAAAACACCCGTTGCGCCTATCCGATGGACTTCATCCCGAACGCTTCGGAAACGGGCCGCGCCGGGCATCCGAAGACGATCATCATGCTGACCGCCGATGCCTTTGGCGTCATGCCACCGATCGCCCGCTTGACGCCTGACCAGGCGATGTATCACTTCCTCTCCGGCTACACCGCCAAGGTGGCCGGCACGGAAAAGGGTGTCGTCGAACCGGAAGCGACCTTCTCCACCTGCTTTGGCGCACCCTTCATGCCGCGGCATCCGGCCGAATATGGCAATCTGCTCAAGGAGCTGATCAGCCGTCATGGTGTCCAATGTTGGCTCGTCAATACCGGCTGGACCGGCGGCGCCTACGGCACCGGCAAGCGTATGCCGATCAAGGCGACGCGCGCACTTCTCGCCGCCGCCCTGACCGGCGAACTTGGACAGGCCGAATTCCGTGCTGACACGAACTTCGGCTTCGCCGTGCCCGTCTCCGTCGACGGCGTCGACAGCAGCATTCTCGATCCGCGCTCGACCTGGGCCGACAGGGCAGCCTATGACGCGCAGGCCGAAAAGCTGGTCTCGATGTTCATTGCGAACTTCGCCAAGTTTGAAAATCATGTCGACGGCGGTGTTCGCGATGCCGCCCCCGGCGTGAAGGTTGCCGCCGAATAAGGCGAACAAGCAATTCCAGCAAAAGTGCGCAGCGGTTTTGCGTCCGGAATTGCGTGAAAACAAAAAGCTAGAGCATTCCGTACTTCCAAGAAGAACGGAATGCCCCAGTCTCTGACTCACGTGAAACCCGGCATCGCAGGATTGCCGGGTTTTTCTTGATCATGGCCGATATTTTCAATTCGCCATTGATGTGAGATAGAACGCCGCATGGCCAGCGACGCGCTCTATATCGATGACAGGATCACCATCGCGGGATGGGAGCTGACGGAACAGTTCGTTCTGGCGGGCGGCCCCGGCGGGCAGAATGTCAACAAGGTCTCGACCGCGGTCCAGCTGTTCTTCAACATCCCGAATTCGCCGTCCCTGAATGATCGTGTCAAAACCAATGCGATCAAGCTGGCCGGCCGGCGCTTGTCGAAGGACGGCGTGCTGATGATCGAGGCGAGCCGGTTTCGCAGCCAGGATCGCAACCGCGAGGATGCGCGCGACCGGCTAAAGGAGCTGATCCTGGAGGCCGCCAAGCCGCCACCGCCGCCACGCAAGAAGACCAAGCCGACCAAGGGTTCGGTCGAACGCCGCCTGAAAGAAAAATCCGGCCGCTCGGAAGTCAAGAAAATGCGCGGCCGCCCCGGCGGTAGTGAATGACATGGTCGCGCTCTTGAACGGCATCCGCCATCTCCCCGGCTATCTCGACCGCGCGCGTCAGGAGGCATTGGTCGAGGTGATCCGCACCATCGTCGCCGAAGCGCCGCATTACGTGCCCGTCATGCCCGGCACCGGTAAGCCGATGTCGGTGCGCATGACCAATTGCGGGCCGCTCGGTTGGGTGACGGACAAGGAGCGCGGCTATCGCTACCAGCCGACGCATCCGGCAACCGGCAGGCCCTGGCCTGATATGCCGCAGCAATTGCTCGATATCTGGAATGACGTTTCGGGTTGCGACAAGCTGCCGGAAGCCTGCCTCGTCAATTTCTACTCCGACGAAGCCCGCATGGGCCTGCATCAGGACAAGGACGAACAGGATCTCAAGGCCCCGGTCGTCTCGATCTCGCTCGGCAACAGCTGCCTCTTTCGTGTCGGCGGCCTCAGCCGCAATGATCCTACGCTGTCTTTCAAACTTTCAAGCGGTGATCTGGTGGTGCTGGGCGGCGAGGGGAGGCTTTGTTTCCACGGCGTCGACCGTATCCATCCGGCGACTTCGACGCTGCTGAAGAATGGCGGCCGCATCAATCTGACGCTGCGCTGCGTCAATCCCTGAAATAGAGACGTCGCTATAGTTTTCGCAGCGCGACCTGTTCGATCAGGTGATCCTTGCCCTTTTTCAGGATGAGATCGGCGCGCGGACGCGTCGGCAGAATGTTCTGGCGCAAGTTTTTCAGGTTGATGTTTGCCCAAAGATCCTCGGCGATTTCGAGCGCTTCCGCGTCGCTGATCGAGGCATAGCGATGGAAATAGGAATTCGGATCGCGGAAGGCGGTCTCGCGCAGCCGCATGAAGCGCGTGACATACCAGTTGTGGATCTCGTCTTCCGCGGCATCGATATAGATCGAGAAGTCGAAGAAGTCGGAGACCATCGGCACAATTCTGCCGCCGGCCGGCAGGTCGCGCGACTGCAGCACGTTGATGCCCTCGAAGATCAGGATGTCGGGCCGGTCGACGATCTTGTATTCGTCCGGCAGCACGTCGTAGACGAGGTGCGAATAGCTGGGCGCCTTCACATCCGGCTGTCCGGCCTTGATGGCCGAGAGGAAGCGCAGGATCGCAGCCGTGTCGTAGCTTTCCGGAAAGCCCTTGCGCTGCATCAGCTTTTCCCGCTGCAGCACGGCGTTCGGATGAAGGAAGCCGTCGGTGGTGACGAGATCGACCTTCGGACTGGAGGGCCAGCGCCCCAGAAGCTCCTTGAGGATGCGGGCGGTGGTCGATTTTCCCACAGCGACCGAGCCGGCGATGCCGATGACGAAGGGCGTCTTCGTCACATCGGACAGGCTGAGGAAGCGGTTGCGCTGTTCGAACAGCATCTGCGAGGATTCGACATGCGCCGACAGCAGCCGTGACAGCGACAGATAGATGCGCCGGACCTCGTCGAGATCGATCGGATCGCCCATCGAACGCAGCCGTTTGACCTCGTCGCTCGTCAGCGTCAACGGCGTGTCGGCGCGGAATTTCGCCCATTGTTCGGAAGAGAAGAAGTGGTAGGGGGAATAGGATTCCGACTGGAAATGATCCAACGTTTCCGGCACCCCGATAATCTCAGTCGCGATACTCATGAACTCTGCCGGCTGGCCTTTTCCTTGAGGCCGGACTGCGCGGTTCTGCGCTCGAGCTCGGCCATGACATTCTCTAACGGTATTTCAGCAATCTTCAATACGACCAATAGGTGATAGAGCACATCGGCAGCCTCATAGGTCAGATTGTCGCGGTCGCCCGTCACCGCCGCCATCACGGCTTCGATCGCTTCTTCGCCGAGCTTCTTTGCCGCTTTCGGCTGGCCGGCGGCCACGAGCTTGGCGGTCCAGGATTGCTCCGGCGAGGCTTTCGATCGCTCTTCGACGATGCTCTCGAGATCGGAAAGGGAAAATCCGCTCATAGGTCCGCTTTCAAGGTTCAGTCGAGACGCATGTCGATGCCGCACTTCCACATATAGTGCTTTGCCTCGCTGACGGAATAGGTGCCGAAGTGGAAGATCGACGCGGCGAGGACGGCATTGGCATGGCCCTCCTTTACCCCGGCGACGAGATCGTCGAGATCGCCGACGCCGCCGGAGGCGATGACAGGCACACGCACTGCATCGGCGATCGCCCGCGTCAGTTCCAGATCGTAGCCGACCTTGGTGCCGTCGCGGTCCATCGAGGTGACCAGCAGCTCGCCGGCGCCGCGCGCCACCATCTTCTGGGCGAATTCGACGGCATCGATGCCGGTCGCGTTGCGGCCGCCATGGGTATAGATTTCCCAGGCGCTGAGATTGTCGCCGCCGACCGCCTGGGTGCGCCGGCGCTTGGCGTCGATCGAGACGACGATGCACTGGTCGCCGAACTTGTCGGCCGCCTCAGTGACAAAGTCGGGATTGCTGACGGCCGCCGAATTGATCGAGACCTTGTCGGCACCGCACAGCAGCAGCTTGCGGATATCGGCGATAGTACGCACCCCGCCGCCGACCGTCAGCGGCATGAAGCATTGGTCGGCCGTGCGCGACACGACATCGAAGATCGTCTCGCGATTGTCCGAGGAAGCGGTGATGTCGAGGAAACAGAGTTCGTCGGCACCGGCCGCATCATAGGCCTTCGCGGCTTCGACGGGATCGCCGGCATCAACGAGGTTGAGGAAGTTGACGCCCTTGACGACGCGGCCGTCCTTGACGTCGAGGCAGGGGATGACACGGGCCTTGAGGGTCATTACGCGGTCTCCTTGGTCCGGGCCGCCTTGATCAGCGCCAGCGCTTCCTTGGGGTCGATACGGCCATCATAAAGCGCACGGCCGGAAATCGCCCCTTCCAGCTTTCGCGCATCGGGCTCCAGCATGCGCCTGACATCGTCGAGAGAGGCAAGGCCGCCCGAGGCGATGACGGGAATGGAAACGGCGTCGGCAAGTTCCAGCGTCGAGGTCCAGTTGATGCCGGCCAGGATGCCGTCACGGTCGATATCGGTGTAGATGATCGCGGCGACGCCGGCCCCCTCGAATTTTCTGGCGAGCTCGATGATACCGAGTTCGGAGGCCTCCGCCCAACCCTCGACGGCCACTTTGCCGCCCTTGGCATCGATGCCAACGGCGACATGACCAGGAAATTTCCGGCAGGCCTCGATGACCAGCGCCGGATTTCTGACCGCCACGGTGCCGAGAATGACGCGTCGCAGCCCGCGCGACAGCCAGGCCTCGATATGATCGAGCGTGCGAATGCCGCCGCCGAGCTGCACCGGATTGTCAGTTGCCTTGAGGATCGCTTCGACGGCATCGCCATTGGCCGAATGTCCCGCGAAGGCGCCGTCGAGATCGACCACATGCAGCCATTCGAAACCCTGATCTTCGAAGGATCTCGCCTGGGCGGACGGATCGGTGTTGTAGACCGTCGCCTGCTGCATGTCGCCGAGCTTCAGGCGGACGCATTGGCCGCCTTTCAGGTCGATCGCGGGAAAAAGGATCATGTCGTCTTACGTCCGTAGAGTGGTCGGTACCATCAGCGCATTCCACGCATCTACGATATCCGAGCGGAAAAAGACAGCGGCAATGGTAGCCGCGCCGAAAAGCAGAAGAAGCAGCAGGATGACGGCAAAGCCGGCCCGGACCTGACGCCAGAAGCCCAGGCGCCTCTTGATCGATTTCTCGATGTTTCGCACCTGGCGCAGCGCATCGTTGTTGACGGCAGTGAGCCGGATCTGCGGCTCCATCGCCTCGACATAGGTTTCGGCATAACTCGAAAGGATCTGCGAGGCGCGGTCGCGCAGCGTATTGCGCAGGTCGGTCGAGAGATAATTGCTGTTGACGGCGGCAAGTTCGGCCTCATCGGGCGAACGGCCGGCATTTCGCTTGCGATGGCTGAGAACGAAATCGCGCTTTTGACGCTCGTAGAGTGCGTAGGCGAGCAGGCCGATCAGATCGTCCTCACCTTCGATATAGAATTCCAGCACGGCCTCGGCGATGTCGCTGGCGCTGACCCCATTTTGCCGCCGGCTCGCACTGTCGTTTGCGGGGAACGATTCATGGATCATCGGTCCAGCCTTTCTTTCAGCGCCTTGGCTGCATTGGAAAGCGCTTGTCTGTGGATGGCTTCGTCGACACGGCGGATGATCGTGCCGCCGGGAAGCTTGATATCAGAAAAGGCAGGCAAGCCTTCCCTGGAGGGCCGCAACGTGTAGAACACCTTGCCTGATTTCCGTGAAGCCGGCATCGAGTGCGCTCCTGTTCCGCCGTTTCCATACAGAGGAAATAAGGCGGCTGTATTAAAAGCCAGCCCTTGGAGCAATTCCAGCAAAACTGCGCAGCGATTTTGCGTCCGGAATTGCGTGAACTATGGGTTCCAGCGCAGGAAATTGCCGATCAGGGCCAGGCCGAGCTTCTGGCTCTTTTCGGGGTGAAACTGTGCTCCGACCATGTTGTCGCGCCCGACGAAAGCGGTCATCGGACCGCCATAGTCGGCCGTCGCAATGACATCCTCGGCGTTTTCGGCAGCAAGATGGTAGGAATGCACAAAATAAGCATGTAGCCCCTGCGACCCTGTCGGAATTCCCTCGAAGAGCGGATGTTCGCGCTTCAGGTCGAGCGTGTTCCAGCCGATCTGCGGGATCTTCAGCGCGGGATCGTCAGGCGTCATCTCGACGACGTCACCGGGAATCCAGTTAAAGCCGTGCGTCACGGTTTTCTCAAGGCCGCGCGAGGACATGAGCTGCATGCCGACGCAAATGCCGAAGAACGGCCGCGCCTTCTTCTCGACAGCCTCGATCAACACCTCGGCCATCCCAGGCACGGCATCGAGGCCGCGCCGGCAATCGGCATAGGCGCCGACACCGGGAAGCACGATACGATCGGCCGCGGCAACATCCTCCGCCCGGTCGGTAAGATCGATATGGGCATCGATGCCCGCTTCGCGGGCGGCACGCTCGAAAGCCTTGGTCGCCGAACGCAGGTTACCGGAGCCATAGTCGATAATCGCGACGCGCATCGTCAGCGTCCTCCATCAAAACCAAAGAGACCAAGCGATGTGCCGTGGCCGCGCGGGCTGTTCGGACGGGCCCTGTTCTGCCAGTCCGGTGCCGCGGCGTCGTCGCTATCCGCGATTACAGCCCTGTCCGAGAAATAGATCTGCTCTGCAATGCCGATCGTATCGGCTGCAATGAGTGCGTCTTCGTTCCATCCCTTGGCGGCAAGCTTGCGGACACGGAAATTCTGGCCCTCGAGACCGACCAGCATATTCACGCCCAGGAGGATTGCCGCTCCCGCCGGCCCGAGGCCCGGTTCGTCCATCAGCGCACCACCAATCCCCTGCAGCAGAAAGGCGGCGGCGGCGTGCAGCCAAAGCCGATGCGCCAGCAGCCAAGCCCATGGAAACAGGAAGCCGAGCAGCGTGAAGCCGTCGCGGATGGTTCGCGTCTCGTCGGCCGTGGCGCTCGTGCTGCCGGGCGGTGTCAGGAAGATATAGCTGGATGTCATTGTCGCCGCTCCCTCTAAGGGCTCAGACGAGCGTGCCCTTGGTCGAGGGAACACGGCCCGCCTGTCTCGGATCGATCTCTGTCGCCGTGCGCAATGCGCGGGCAACGGCCTTGAAGCATGTCTCGGCAATATGGTGGTTGTTGGCACCATAATGGTTGAGAATATGCAAGGTGATGCCGGCATTCTGGGCGAGCGCATGGAAGAATTCGCGAACGAGTTCGGTGTCGAAAGTGCCGATCTTCGGCGCGCTGAAGGCGACATTCCAGACGAGGAACGGCCGACCGGAAAGATCGACAGCAGCCTTGGTCATCGTCTCGTCCATGGCGAGATCGATCGAGGCGTAGCGGGTGATGCCGCGCCGGTCGCCGAGCGCCTTGGAGATCGCCTGGCCGATGGCGATGCCCGTATCTTCGACCGTATGGTGGTCGTCGATATGCAGGTCGCCCTTGGCATCGATCTCCATGTCGATGAGGGAGTGTCGCGAAAGCTGGTCGAGCATATGGTCGAAGAAGCCAACGCCCGTCGAAATCGTCGATTTGCCGGTGCCGTCGAGATTGACGGAAACGGAAATCGAGGTTTCGTTGGTCTTGCGGGAAACGCTGCCCGTGCGGCTTGCTGCGGTCTCGGCCATATGGCCCTCCATCGGGAATAAGGCCGTTCCTTATCAGGCGCATCGGGAAATATCCAGAAGCCGGGCAAGAGAAAAGCCGGCCCATTTGCAATCTGCCTCGGCCCACTTACATAGGGCTCAACAAGGCCGGTGTGCGGCTTAGATCCGGATGATCTCAGGCCCATCGGCCTAAGATCTGAATCCGGATCTAAATTGAAGAAATAGAGCATGATGTCGTCCGAAAACCGCTTCACACTTTTCGGCATCATGCTCTAGCGTAACGGCCCGCGTCATGGGCGGACAGGTGTTTTATGACAACAATCATTACAGTTCGAAAAGGCGGCAAGGTAGTGATGGCGGGCGACGGCCAGGTGAGCCTCGGCCAGACCGTCATGAAGGGCAATGCCCGCAAGGTGCGCCGTATCGGCAAGGGCGAAGTCGTCGCCGGTTTCGCCGGCGCCACTGCCGATGCCTTTACCCTGCTCGAAAGGCTCGAAAAGAAGCTTGAGCAATATCCCGGTCAATTGATGCGTGCCGCCGTCGAGCTCGCCAAGGACTGGCGCACCGACAAATACCTGCGTAATCTCGAAGCCATGATGCTCGTCGCCGACAAGTCGATCACGCTGGCGATCACCGGCAACGGCGACGTCCTGGAACCTGAGCATGGCACGACGGCGATCGGTTCGGGCGGCAATTTTGCCTTGGCCGCCGCCCGTGCGCTTATGGATACTGACAAATCGGCCGAAGAGATTGCTCGCCGCGCCCTCGATATCGCAGCCGACATCTGCGTCTACACGAACCACAATATCGTGGTGGAATCCTTGGATGTTGAAGGCTGAACCCCATGCCTTCCGGCCGCTTGGCCTAGACGAACAGGCCTTCGAGGACTTGGCGAAACAACGACGAATTACGGCCGGGCGCTGCTAATGGCCCTGGACCGCCAGGAGAATAACACCCAATGACGACTTTTTCCCCCCGCGAGATCGTTTCCGAACTCGACCGCTACATCATCGGCCAGCATGATGCCAAACGCGCCGTCGCAATTGCGCTGCGCAACCGCTGGCGCCGCCAGCAGCTCGACCCGAGCCTGCGCGATGAAGTCATGCCGAAGAACATCCTGATGATCGGCCCGACCGGTGTCGGCAAGACCGAGATCTCCCGCCGCCTGGCAAAACTCGCCGGAGCACCCTTCATCAAGGTGGAAGCCACCAAGTTCACCGAAGTCGGCTATGTCGGCCGCGATGTTGAGCAGATCATCCGCGATCTGGTCGAAGTCGGCATCGGTCTGGTGCGCGAGAAGAAGCGGGCCGAGGTGCAGGCCAAGGCGCATGTGAGCGCCGAGGAGCGTGTTCTCGATGCGCTGGTCGGTACGACAGCATCGCCCGCTACCCGCGAAAACTTCCGCAAGAAGCTGAGGGATGGCGAACTCGATGATAAGGAAATCGATATCGAGGTGGCCGATGCCGGTTCCGGCATGGGTGGCTTTGAAATTCCTGGCATGCCGGGCGCCAATATCGGCGTGCTGAACCTGTCGGAAATGTTCGGCAAGGCGATGGGCGGCCGCACCAAGAAGGTCCGCACCACCGTCAAGGCCTCCTATAGTGACCTGATCCGCGACGAATCCGACAAGTTGATCGACAACGAAGTGATCCAGCGCGAAGCCGTTCGCTCCACCGAGAATGACGGCATCGTCTTCCTCGACGAAATCGACAAGATCGCCGCCCGCGACGGTGGCATGGGCGCCGGCGTTTCGCGCGAAGGCGTCCAGCGCGACCTCTTGCCGCTCGTTGAAGGCACGACGGTTTCGACCAAGTACGGACCGGTGAAGACAGACCACATCCTCTTCATCGCCTCCGGCGCCTTCCATGTCTCCAAGCCCTCGGATCTTTTGCCGGAGCTGCAAGGCCGCCTGCCGATCCGTGTCGAATTGCGTCCGCTGAACAAGGATGATTTCCGTCGAATCCTGACCGAGACGGAAGCGAGCCTTATCCGTCAGTACCGCGCACTGATGGAAACCGAAAGCCTGAGCCTCGAATTCACCGACGACGCGATCGACGCGCTTGCCGATGTCGCCGTGCATCTTAACTCTTCCGTCGAAAACATCGGCGCACGCCGTCTGCAGACGGTCATGGAGCGGGTGCTCGACGATATTTCCTATAACGCGCCGGATCGGGGCGGGACGGCCGTGACGATCGATGCCGCCTATGTGCGCGAGCATGTCGGCGATCTCGCACAGAACACGGACTTGTCGCGCTTCATTCTGTGATATCGGCGCACCGGTTCATGTCTTTCCCGGTATGAATGCCGGATTGTGACGAACTCGACTCTCGACAGCGGGCCTTTTACTTTCTAGTGAAGGCCCGTTTTGTTTTCTGCTCCGGCTTTATTCGGCCAAGATTCTGGTCCAGGCAGCCGCATCGCAAACAGGACGATGGAACGGACGGGATAACGGATCGTGCGACGCCTTTTGACAAGCCTTATGATTGCCGTTGCCCTGGTGAACTCGGCGCCTGCCTTCGCGATGCAGACGGTGCCGGCGGGCAATCGTCACGTTGAGCAGCCCGATATTCCAGGCGCTTCCATCAGGCGCACCAAGGGCACCAAGAGCAGCTTCGATCTGAAATACGAAAAGGTTCATGAGCTTCTGGCGACCGATCGCGAGCTGATGGGCAAGATCCGGAAGATCTCCAGCGCCTACGGCATCAATCCCATCCATGTCGTCGGCGCGATCGTCGGCGAGCACACCTATAATGTCGATGCCTATGACCGGCTGCAGGCCTATTATGTCAAGGCGGCCTCCTATGCCGGAGAAAGCTTCCGCTTCGCCTATGACGGCGAAAGCGTCGACGAATTCGTGGCGCGGCCGCAATTTTCCGAATGCAAGGGCAAGAGCGATTCCTACACGCTCTGGTCCTGCCGCGAAGATGTCTGGGAAAGCGATTTCCGCGGCAAGACGGTAGGCGGCAAGAGTTTCCCCAACAACCGCTTCAGCGCGGTCTTCTTCCAGCCTTTCTACGCCGGCCAGACCTTCGGCCTCGGCCAGGTCAATCCGCTGACGGCACTGATGCTCTCCGATCTCGTGACCCGCGTGTCGGGTTATCCGAAGCTGAATGAGAAGGATGCCGGCGCCGTCTACAAGGCAATCATGGATCCCGATATCTCGCTCGCCTTCGTCGCGGCCTCGATCCGCAGGTCGATCGACGACTACAAGGAGATCGCCGGCATGGATATCTCGGGCAATCCCGGCCTGACGGCGACGCTTTATAATGTCGGCAATTCGCGCCAGCGCGCCGCAGCACTTGCTGCGAAGAACCGGGGCGCCGGTACGACCGTCTGGCCGGAAGAAAATTATTACGGCTGGCTGATCAACGACAAGCTGGACGAACTTAAGGGCCTGCTCTAGCTTCAAGCTTGCCGGGAAGCTTAGATCTTCCCCGAAAGGCTTTTACGATGGACATGCGTCCGGACCCCTTCGTTCCGCCAGCACCGCTGCCGCGTACCGTACCGCCGAGCCGGCTGGAAATCATTCGCATCATCCTGCGCAATCCGCTCGAACTTTGGGGCGAGCCGTCCTACACGCTTCCCTGGATCCGTACCAATTTCTTCGGGCAGAGGACGCTGATCGTCAACGATCCCGGCCTTATCAAACATGTGCTGGTCGACAATGCCAATAATTACCGCATGTCGGATGTGCGCCAACTCGTCTTGCGTCCGATCCTCCGCGACGGCCTTCTGACCGCCGAAGGTTCGGTCTGGAAAAGATCGCGCAAGGCGGTGGCGCCTGTCTTCACGCCTCGCCACGCCCAAGGCTTCGCCGGGCAGATGCTGCGCCAGTCCGAAGACTATGTCCGTAAATATGAGAGCGCAGACGAGGCAGGCGCAATTTTCGATATCAGCACCGACATGACCGAGCTGACCTTCGCGATTCTCGCCGATACGTTGTTCTCCGGTGAAATCGTCACCTCGAGCGGCCATTTCGCCGACGATGTCAATGAACTCCTGCATCGCATGGGCCGCGTCGATCCGATGGATCTGATGCGCGCTCCGTCTTGGGTTCCACGTGTGACACGCATCGGCGGTCAGAAAGTGCTGGAGAAATTCCGCGCCATCGTGCGCAACACGATGGATATGCGGCTCGCAAAGATGAAGGCGAATCGCAGCACCGCGCCCGAGGATTTCCTGACCCTGCTCCTGGAACAGGCCGGCCCTGAGGGGCTGACGAAGGAGGAGATCGAAGACAATATTCTGACCTTCATCGGCGCCGGGCATGAGACCACAGCCCGGGCATTGGCCTGGACGCTGTATTGCGTATCAAACAGCCCGCATATCCGCGAAGCGATGGAAGAAGAAATCGACGCGGTGCTCGCCACCGGGGCTGAACCCGTGGAATGGCTGGATATGATGCCGCAGACGCGCGCCGCCTTTGAGGAGGCTTTGCGCCTCTATCCGCCGGCGCCATCCATCAATCGCGCCGCCATATCGAATGATTCCTGGACAAGCCCCAAGGGCGAGCGGGTCGAGATCGAGGCCGGTGTCACGGTGCTGATCATGCCCTGGACGTTGCATCGCCACGAACTTCACTGGGACAGGCCACGTGCCTATATGCCCGAACGCTTCCTGCCGGAAAATCGCGGCTCGATCGGCCGTTTCCAGTTCCTGCCTTTCGGCGCCGGTCCGCGTGTCTGCATCGGTGCAACATTTGCACTTCAGGAGGCGGTGATCGCCCTTGCCGTCCTGATGCATCGCTATCGTTTCGATTCCACCGATCAGACCAACCCCTGGCCGGTGCAGAAGCTGACGACGCAGCCGCAGAATGGCCTGCCGATGCGCGTGACACCGCGCATAATTTCCACGAAGGCATAAATCTTTCGAATTATTGCAGAATTGACTGTGAATGAAAGCCGGGCAAAGTGGCAGCATTCAAAGTCGTTGCCAGGGAGAATGTCGCATGAGCCGCGTTGATAAGAACGGTCTTGCCATCGAAACCGTCCTTCATGATTTCCTCGTCAAGGAGGTGCTGCAGGGTCTGGCGGTCGATGCAGACAAGTTCTTTGCCGATTTTTCGGCGATCGTCCACGATCTCGCCCCGAAAAATCGTGCGCTGCTGGCAAAACGCGACGACCTGCAGGTGAAGATCGACGACTGGTATCGCCGGCATGGCGCCCCGGCGGATATGGACGACTACCAGTCCTTCCTCCGCGAAATCGGCTATCTCCTGCCGGAAGGCTCGGACTTTCAGGTTTCGACCCAAAATGTCGATCCGGAGATCGCCTCGATCGCCGGCCCGCAGCTCGTCGTTCCCGTCATGAACGCCCGCTATGCTCTGAACGCCGCCAATGCCCGCTGGGGCTCGCTCTACGATGCGCTCTACGGCACGGACGCGATTCCCGAGAGCGACGGCGCCGAGAAGGGCAAGGGCTACAATCCGAAACGCGGCGAGAAGGTCATCGCCTGGGTGCGCGATTTCCTCGATACATCAGTGCCGTTGCAGGACTGCCGCTGGAAGGATGTCGGAAGCTTCGCCGTCAAGGATGGAGCGCTGGTCGTCAGATCGGTCGATGGCGAGCAGGCAATGCTGACGGACGACAAGCATTTTGCCGGCTATCGTGGTGACGCCGTCGCTCCCACGCATATTCTTCTAAAGAACAATGGTATTCACATCGAAATCGTCATCGATGCGACGACGACGATCGGAAAAGCCGATCCGGCCGATATTTCCGATGTCTGGCTGGAGTCGGCAATCACGACAATCATGGACTGCGAGGATTCGATTGCCGCTGTCGATGCCGAGGACAAGGTCGTCGTCTATCGCAACTGGCTCGGTCTGATGAAAGGCGACCTGCAGGAAGAGGTGGCAAAGGGCGGAACAAGCTTCATCCGCAAGCTCAACCCGGATCTGCAATATGCCGGTCCGGACGGCACCTCCTTCGAGGTGCATCGCCGCTCGCTGATGCTGGTGCGCAATGTCGGCCACCTCATGACCAATCCGGCGATCCTCGACCGCGACGGCAACGAAGTGCCTGAAGGCATCATGGATGCTGTGATCACCGGCTTGATCGCGCTTTACGATATTGGCCCGGCCGGCCGGAAGAAGAATTCCCGCGCCGGCTCCATGTATGTGGTCAAGCCGAAGATGCATGGGCCCGAAGAGGTCGCCTTCGCCGTCGAAATCTTCTCGCGGGTCGAAGATGCGCTTGGCCTGCCGCGCAATACCATCAAGATGGGCATTATGGATGAGGAACGCCGCACGACCGTCAACCTCAAGGAATGCATCCGCTCTGCCCGCGAGCGCGTCGTCTTCATCAATACCGGCTTCCTCGATCGGACCGGTGACGAGATCCACACCTCGATGGAAGCCGGTCCGATGATTCGCAAGGGCGACATGCGTCAGGCGGCCTGGATTTCCGCTTATGAGAACTGGAACGTCGACATCGGCCTCGAATGCGGTCTTTCCGGCCACGCCCAGATCGGCAAGGGTATGTGGGCAATGCCCGATCTGATGGCGGCGATGCTCGAACAGAAGATCGCCCACCCGAAGGCTGGCGCCAACACCGCCTGGGTGCCGTCGCCGACGGCCGCAACCCTGCATGCCACCCATTATCACCGGGTCAATGTCGCCCGAGTTCAACAGGGACTGAAAGACCGCGCTCGCGCCAAGCTCTCCGACATTCTCTCCGTGCCGGTTGCGGTGCGGCCGAACTGGACGCCGGAGGAAATCCAGCGCGAACTCGATAACAATGCCCAGGGCATCCTTGGCTACGTCGTGCGCTGGGTCGATCAGGGTGTCGGCTGCTCGAAGGTGCCCGACATCAACAATGTCGGCCTGATGGAAGATCGCGCGACGCTGCGCATTTCGGCCCAACACATGACGAACTGGTTGCATCACAAGGTCGTCACCGAAGCTCAGATCGTCGAGACCATGAAACGCATGGCCGCCGTCGTCGACGGGCAGAATGCGTCGGATATCGCCTATCAGCCGATGGCCGGCAATTTCGACGATTCGATTGCCTTCCAGGCTGCCCTCGATCTCGTCCTGAAGGGTAGGGAACAGCCGAACGGTTACACCGAGCCGGTGCTTCACCGCCGTCGCCTCGAGCTCAAGGCGAAACAGGCCGCCTGATGGCGTGAGGGAGGATGCGAAAAAGGCCGCCGGGACGACAGTCCGGCGGCCTTTTTTATACCGAATTCGGCAATTAGCTTACTGGATGACGACGACCTTGGACGTGCCCTTGCCGGGACGGACGCGGCTGTACAGGTCGATGACATCCTGGTTCATCAGGCGAATGCAGCCCGAGGAAGCGGCGGTGCCAATCGAGGCCCATTCCGGCGTGCCGTGCAGGCGGAAGAGCGTGTCCTTGCCGTCTTCGTTGAAGAGATACATGGCGCGTGCGCCGAGAGGATTGGTGAGGCCCGGGCCCATGCCGTCTTCGACGTACTTGGCGAGATCAGGCCGGCGGACAGCCATTTCCTTTGGCGGGTGCCAGTTCGGCCATTCCTGCTTCCAGGCGACGTAGGCGGTGCCGGCCCATGCGAAGCCCTGCTTGCCGACGCCGATGCCGTAGCGCATCGCCTTGCCGTTGGCCAGGATGTAATAGAGGAAGCGCTCGCGCGTGTTGACAATAATCGTACCGGGGCGCTCGGTGGTCTCGTAGCTGACGACCTGGCGGCGGAACTGCGGCTTGACCCTATCAATCGGGATCGCCGGCAGGGAGTATCCGGCATCCTTCGTCACGCCGTAGGCGTCATTGAAGATCTGTGCTGTCTGTACCGTTGGGCCTGCGCCCTTGTCGTCGACGGATGCGCTGTCTGATGTCGTGGAGCAACCGGCCAGAGCGAGCGTCGCCAGCAGGCCAAATACAGGGAATGCATTGCAGATGCGCATGGATGACTCTTGAAGTTTTGGGGCAAGGAGAACGGTCTTTCGACCATCGTTGATTATGGTTTATTTTCGATTAACTTGCGCTTTGCAAGGCTACTGCAGCGCGACAAATCCGTCTGCGGCGCAAATTAGAAGCGCATGGTTTTTTTGCAACAACACGCCAGCCCCTCTGATGGTTATCCATGACGATTTTGAGCGTTTACAATAACAATCCGTTAATCGATGGCCGGCAATCGGACAGGGCCATGATGATACGGCGCGGAACGCAGATATTGCTGCATGAAATGCGCCACGCCGTGCTGCCCGAACTGCCGCTAGCCAGCGGCCGCCGCGCCGATCTGATCACTCTTTCGGACAAGGGCGAGGTCTGGATCATCGAAATCAAGACGTCGATCGAGGATTTCAGGGTGGATCGCAAATGGCCGGAATATAGGCTGCATTGCGACCGTCTATTCTTTGCGACTCACAAGGATGTGCCGCTGGAGATCTTTCCCGAGGAATGCGGACTGTTCCTGTCGGATGGTTATGGCGCCCATATGATCCGCGAGGCGCCGGAACACCGCATGGCGCCGGGCACGCGCAAATCCGTCACGCTCAACTTCTCGCGTGCCGCCGCCCAAAGGCTGATGATGGCCGAATGGGCGAGCGGAAAACCGTTCACTGTGGACGACGTCTAATTATAAGCGCGCGAGGTGTTCGTCTATTTCGGCGCGCGTTTGGCAAGGATACGCTGCAGCGTCCGCCGGTGCATGTTGAGCCGGCGCGCCGTTTCGGAAACATTGCGCTCGCACATTTCATAGACCCGCTGGATGTGTTCCCAGCGCACGCGGTCGGCCGACATCGGATTTTCGGGAAGCTCAGCCTTTTCGCCCGGCCGCTGTGTCAGCGCCGAAAACACGTCGTCGGCATCTGCAGGCTTTGCAAGATAATCGACGGCGCCGAGCTTCACGGCCGTTACCGCCGTTGCGATATTGCCGTAGCCGGTCAGCACGATGATCCTGGTGTCGTCGCGCCGCTGACGGATCGCCTCGATGACGTCGAGCCCATTGCCGTCGCCGAGCCGAAGGTCGACCACCGCATATTTCGGCGGCCTGCCTTTCGATTTCGCAACGCCCTCCGCCACTGATTCGGCCGTCTCCACCTGGAAGCCGCGCGTCTCCATCGCCCGTGCCAGGCGGCGCAGGAACGGCCCGTCGTCGTCGACGATCAGTAGGCTGGCGTCGGGACCGATATGATCCTCGTCCGACGCGGCGAAATTGTCATGATTCTGTTCTGTCATCGTCTCGGTCCCGGCGGTTGAGCGCCCGATCTGCGTCAACCGCTATATCCTGTTTATGCCGACAAAGTCATTTTGTCGAATTTGCGTCAATCAGCATGCGCGGCCATTCGATTCGGATACGCGCGCCCGCACTTTCCGGATCGCGGTTCTCGAAAACCAGCGATGCGCCGGAGCGCTCCAGCAGCGTCTTGGCGATGAAAAGTCCAAGCCCGAGGCCGCCCGCCGTATCCTCCTTCTGCCGCTTGGTCACATAGGGTTCGCCGATCCGCGTCAGAATGTCAGGCGCATAACCGTTGCCATCGTCCTCGATGACGATCAGCACTTTGTCGTGATCGTGCTCGACAGTAACGATCACTTTCTCCCGCGCATAATCGACGGCGTTTTCGATCAGGTTGCCGAGCCCGTACATGATGCCGGCATTGCGGTCGGTGACCGGCTCACCCTTGCGCGGGCTCTTTTCGATGAGCTCGAGAGCGATACCGAATTCCCGGTGCGGGGCGACGATCTCCTCGATCATCGACGAAAGCGGCAGGCGGCGCATATGCGCCTCGTCTTCGGAGGAAAGCGTCGTCAGCCGCCGCAGGATGTCACGGCAGCGTTCGCTCTGGCTGCGCAGCAGCATCACGTCCTCGCGGAAACGATCGTCGTTCTTGAGTTCCCGCTCCATTTCCTTGGCGACGACGCTGATCGTCGCAAGCGGCGTACCGAGCTCATGGGCGGCCGCAGCCGCCAGGCCGTCGAGCTGCGACAGATGCTTTTCCCGCTGCAGCACCAGTTCGGTCGCAGCCAGCGCATCGGCAAGCTGGCTCGCTTCCATCGAGACCCGATAGGCATAAAAGGCGGCAAATGCCATCGTCGAGGCAATCGAGCACCAGACACCGAACTGCATGACGTTGTGCACGTTGATCTCGACCCCGTCGAACCAGGGCAGCGGAAAGGGCGAAAAGGCAAGCACCGTGATGCAGACCATCGCAAAGCCGATCAGCGCGGTGCTGTAGCGGATCGGCTGCGAGGCAAAGGAGATGATGACGGGCACGCAGACGAGCGCCGCGAAAGGATTGGCAAGGCCACCGGTGATGAAGAGCAGAGCGCAGAGCTGCAAGAGATCGAAGCCGAGCAGCGCAAAGGCGGCTGGCGGTTCCAGCCGATGCGTCGGCGGATAGCGGATCGTCAAGTAGAAATTCACCCAGGCAAGGGCGGCGATCAACGAAGAGCTGGCAATCAACGGCAGAGGAAATTTCAGCCAGAAGGCAACGATAAAAACCGTCAGCGCCTGTCCGCCGACGGCAAGCCAGCGCAGCCGCACCAATGTCTGCAGACGCAGCCTGCGGCTGTTGTGCCGGTCCTCCAGCGTATAGCCTTCCGTGTTGTCGATCATGCTAGGCTTGTCGATCATGCCGGGGGCTCCTTGAATGGCCCTCATGTACCACGCGGTTTTGCCCGTGTCGTCGGCAACGCATCCTCCGGCCGCTCCGGCCAGGGATGCCGGGGATAGCGGCCGCGCATATCTGCACGCACATCCTTCCACGAGCCGGCCCAGAAGCCCGGCAGGTCGCGTGTCGTCTGGATCGGCCGGTGCGCCGGCGAGGTGAGCTCGAGCAGCAGCGGCAGGCGGCCACCGGCAATGGCTGGATGCTGCTTCAGTCCAAACAGCTCCTGTACGCGGATCGTCAGCACCGGCTCCTCACCCTCATACTGGATCGGATGCCTTTGGCCGGTCGGCGCTTCGAAATGCGTTGGCGCAAGCCGGCTGAGGTCGCGCTGCAATTCGTGCGGTACCAGCGCTATCAGCCCGTTCGAAAGGCCGGCTGCGGAAATCTCGGAAAGGCCGCGGGCCTCGGTCTGAAAGGGTGCGAACCACTCGTCCAGCCGGGAAAGCAGGGCGCTGTCGCTGACATCAGGCCAGGGCTCGCCGATCGTCCGATGCAGGAATCCGATCCGCTCGCGAAGCTGCACGGCCTCTTTCGAGAAGGCAAGCTGATCGAGCCCCAGCTCGCGCACTCCCTCCACCAGTGCCTGGGTGACTGCTGCCCCGGAAGGTCGTGGCAACGGCGTCTCTTCGAAGACGATCGCGCCGAGTCGGGTTGCCCGCCGCGCTCTGACTTGCCGGCTCTGTCGGTCGAAGAATATCTGGTCCCCGGTTTTGATTTCGCCCGGTAACTCGGCTTCGATGTCGCCGCGTGTCACCTCGGCAGCTGCCAGAATCCGCGCCTGGGCTGCCCGTCCGGTCAGGTCGGCAATCACCAGCATCTGGCTGCCGGCCAGCCTCTCGGTTTCCGGTAGCTCCGCTCCACGCCCGTTCGCCATTACGAATCGCCCGCGCCCGCCGCGCTGAAGAGCGATTCGATCTGGGAACGCATGCAGCAGCAGCTGGCCTGCAAGCGCCGGCGCCGTTGAGGCAACGCTGTCGAGACCGCTTGCCAGCCGTCCTGCCAGCCGCCTTGAAGCCTCCGCTCTCTCGCCCCGCTCGGCCTTGAAGCGTCGCAGCCGCTCCTCGATATCGATACTCGTTCCGCCAAGCCCCTGCTCGGTGAGAAGCACGGCGATCATCGCCGCATCCCGTGCGTGTCCCGCTTCTCCGGCCGAGACGACCATGGCGGCAAGCCGCGGCGGCAAAGCCAGATCGCGCATGACCTTGCCCCGCGCTGTCAGCGCTCCATCCTTGTCGAGCGCTCCGAGCTGGCCAAGCAGAACCCGCGCCTCCCTCAGGGTCGTTTCCGGCGGCTGATCGACGAAGGCAAGCGATGCCGAATCTTGAACGCCCCAATGCGCGAGGTCGAGCACCAGCCCCGAGAGATCGCTGGAAAGGATCTGCGGCGGTGTGAAGGCCGGCAATGCCGCCGTCTGTCCCTGGTGCCACAGCCTGACCGCGATGCCCGGCTCCGTTCGTCCGGCACGACCCGCCCGCTGATCGGCGGAAGCCCGCGACACGCGCACCGTCTCCAGCCGCGTGATTCCGGTCGACGCCTCGAATACCGGCAGACGCTGCAAGCCGCTGTCGATCACGATCCTGACGCCGTCAATGGTGATCGATGTTTCGGCGATAGACGTTGCAAGCACGATCTTGCGTGTCCCCTGGGATGCCGGCCGGATCGCCGCATCCTGCTCCTTCTGGCTGAGATTGCCGTAGAGCGGCGCAATCAGCGTCTCGGCTCCGAATCGTCCCTGCAGGCGTTCTACGGTTCGCGTGATTTCCGCCTGGCCGGGCAGGAAGGCAAGGATCGAGCCGGCCTCATTGGCAAGCGCATCGAGTATTGCCCGCGTGACCGCATCCTCGATGCGCTCGCCGCCCGGCCGATCCTGGTAACGGATATCGATCGGAAAGCTGCGCCCGAGGCTTTCGATCACCGGTGGGTGGTCGAGCAGGGCGGCCACGCGTTCGACGTCGAGGGTCGCCGACATCACGAGGATACGCAGATCGTCGCGCAGCGCCGACTGGACGTCGAGCGCCAGTGCGAGTCCGAAGTCTGCGTCCAGCGAACGCTCGTGGAACTCGTCGAAGATGACAACCGAGACACCGGCCAGTTCCGGATCGTCGAGGATCATCCGGGCAAAAACTCCTTCGGTCACCACCTCGATCCGTGTCGCTGCCGATATCCTGTTGTCAAGGCGCATGCGGTAGCCGACCGTCCCGCCGACCTGTTCGCCGATCAGCGATGCCATCCGACCTGCCGCCGCCCGCGCCGCCAGCCGACGTGGCTCCAGCAGGATGATCTTGCCGTCGCCGCGCCAGGCCTGACCAAGCAGGTGGAGCGGCACCAGCGTCGTCTTGCCGGCGCCGGGCGGGGCGGAAAGAACGGCGCGCATTTGCTTTTCCAGCGCAGCAGCGACGGCCGGCAGGACATGTGAAACCGGAAGTTCCGGCAAGGATGCACTGATTGTCACTTTCGGCCCGTCACTGTCTCATAGGCAAGAATGGCGCCGGCGAGATCCTCCAAAGCCGCGCCGACCGACTTGAACAGCGTGATCTCCTCGTCATGGCTTCGTCCGCCATGGGCACCGCTGACGAGTTCCGCAAGCTCAGCCCTGATGTCGCCTTCCTTCAGCACGCCACTTTTCAGCGGCTGGACGATGTCGCCCGCCTCGCTGATGGCGCCGGCGCGGGTATCGACATAAATCGAAGCACGACGGATGGCCTCGTCGTCGCTTTCGCGCATGCTCGGCTTGAAGGCGCCGACGAGATCGAGATGGGCGCCGGGCTTCAGCCATTCGCCTGATATCAGCGGCTCGTTGGAAAGCGTGGCGCAGGAAATGATGTCAGCTGTCCGCGCTGCGGCTTCAGCATCCGCGACCGCCTCGGCATTCAGCCCGAGCGCCCGTGCTTCGGCTGCGATCTTTTTCGCCGCTTGGCCGTTGCGGCCCCAGACCCGGTACCTCTTGATCGGCCGGGTCGTGCCGTGGGCCAGCATCAGGTTAAGCGACAGCCGCCCGGTTCCGCAGACGAGCAACTCTTCCGCGTCGGGGCGGGCGAGATGACGGGCCGCCAGCGCCGATGCGGCCGCCGTCCGCCGCGCGGTCAACTCGCCGCCGTCGATTGCAGCAAGCATTTCGCCGGTAGCGCCGGAGGAAAGAAGATAGGTTCCGAAGATCGCCGGCAGGCCCCGCCGCACATTGCCTGGAAAGACCGAGACCGTTTTCACCCCGGCATAGCGTCCGGGAACCCAGGCCGGCATCAAGAGCAGTGTGGCGCTTTCCTCATCCGGCACGTCCATTTCATGGTGATGGCGCACCGGCATCACGCATTCGCTCTGGAACATCCGGGCGATCGCCTCGATCAATTCCGGCCAGGGCAGGGCCGCCCGCGTCTGTTCTTCATCAAGGACAAGCATTCTTCACTCCGCCGCATCGTTCTTCATCGCCAAACTAGCGAGTGAGGCGTGGCATAGGCAAGCGCCCTGGAATTCCCTGCCAAGCGCCCCATATAAGCCTTGTCTCCCTCGTCGAAGCCGTTCTTGGGGATTCGGCGAAAACGAATCTCAAAAGCCACCCATTCGGGCGGTGAATTTCGTCGTTTTTGGAGATGAGAGCTAAAAGCCCTTCATTTTCAACCTGTTACAAAAATGTCAAAAAACTTTTGTTTGGTGTGTTGACTGTTTGGGAGGGTTAGTTCTATAAGCCCACTCACTGAACGAGGGCGGCGGCGCTGCTGGCGACGAAGTCTTTCGTTCTAAAGAAACTCAAGCGGATTAGCGGTA
>NZ_JALBGX010000105.1:0-23178 GCF_023006465.1 Rhizobium sp. PRIMUS64
TGAAGGCCGCAGGTTCAAATCCTGCCCCCGCAACCAGATACACAAAGGCCCGCCTCGTGCGGGCTTTTGTGTATCTCGTAACGGGTCGAGGATTTAACGCCTCCTCAGGGGCCCGCAAGAAGGCGAAGCCGACGCAGCGGGACAGAAACTTCAAATCCTGCCCCCAACCAAATTCCAAATATACGAACATTGACACACAAATGCCCGCCACTCCGGCGGGCTTTTTTGCGTCTAGTCTACGGTACATCGCAGCAACAACCCTCAATGCAGACGCGGTCGGCGTCGCTCGCTGAGATGCCGGCCAAATTTCCAGCGGACGATGGTCTAAAGAAAAGCCCGCCTCGTGCGGGCTTTGTGCGTTTGGTAACGGGGCGAGGTTAGCGCCTCCTCAGGGCGTCGGCACGGTCCATTCATACAAAACGAGCCTCCGCTGCGGTAAATAGCTAATCCCAGGTTAGCCTTATTGCGACATTTTATCGAACGTATCGAGTGCAGCCAGCTCGTCCCCTTGTCTATGGCCATGGTGCGCCTACATCTCTACAAGATATGGTTGCAGTTACGCAGGTCTCACACGAGTGCCTTGCGGTTGATGATTTTGGAATTGCCAATGATCTGGAACCACCGCATTACCCGCATTCTGATCGGCATATCACTGTTCGCGCTTGCCATCGTTCTTTTGCTGCCCGGCCTGACTGGCTTTACAAGTCTCGACGGTACAGTCAATGCGCGATTTGCGATCGTGAACGCTCCTATCGACGGCGAAGTCGCAGAAACTCCTCCAAAAGTTGGTGCGCGCGTGTCGGCAGGAGCGCCGCTCGCCGTGATACACAATGCCCGCGTGAACCGCGCAATACTGACTTCGCTGCAGGCCGACCACATGACTGCTGTCGAACATGTTGCGGCGCTAAAGCGGGAACGCGATGAGCTTGTACGGCTTCGTGATCAATTGGGCGCACGCATGGAAGTCTTTACGCGCACAACCGTTGCCGACTTGGAGCGACAAGTTGAAATTCTAAACAAACGGGTCAAGGTTTCCAAGGCGCAGGACAATGTCGCGCAAGTCGACTTTGACCGGCGGCTCGCGCTTGAGGCGAAGGGTATCCTGTCCACCAAGATGGTCGAGTCCGCCCGAGCCGCCTGGGAAGCGGCGGGGGGCGAACTCGAAATCAGTGGCTTGACCGTAGCCCAGCTCGAACAAAAGCTGGAAGCCGTTCGCAAGGGTGTTTTCGTTTTCGGTGACGGCCAGAACGACGTGCCCTATTCTCGCCAGCGACAGGATGAGGTCATCGTTCGGATCAACGATCTCAATACGCGCATCGCCGAAAACGAAACACGGGGCGCGCAGGTACAGATGCAGCTGATTGAGGAGGAAAACCGCGTCCGCAGTCTCACTTCGGCATCAGATCCATCACCTTTCGACGGAGTCGTGTGGAGTAGCAACATCGTCAACGGCTCGAACGTCATCCTCAATACCGAGCTGATGCGCATCCTCGATTGCAGCGATCTTTTCGTCGATATCCTTGTTCCGGAGGTCGATTACCAAGAGATTTATCCAGGCCTTGCTGCGGAGGTGCGCTTGTTAGGCGGAGGCGAGGCCTTCAAAGGCGTTGTCCTATCGGTAAGAGGCAGTTCCGCGGTCGCCGAGAAGGACACGCTGGCAGCCAATCAGCCCGAAACAACCAAACGCAACGATCGAATACGCGTCGGTCTGGCTCCCTCCGCTCTCAATACGGATTATGCGAACTTTTGTCAGGTGGGGCGTTCTGTTCAGGTGCGCCTTCCCAAACCTAACATCCACATATGGAACTGGGTAGAGAGCCTGTGGTTCAGTATCTCATAGCACTGGCTCCGACATTTTCGGTTTTGGCGTTCTTTTTGCTTGGGCCTTTCAACTGGTCGCGTAACTATAGCTCGACGCGCGCAATCACATGCGTGGTCGTTGGCGCCATTGCGTTGCGCTATATACTCTGGCGGCTATTCGAGACGGTACTTCCCTATCCCAACAATGGCCTCAACTTCTACTGGGTCTGGTTTCTGTTCATCATAGAAATCCTCGCATTCTTCGAAGTCGTGCTCTTCCTGGTTTTGATGAGTCGATACGTGGACCGGAGCGCAGAAGCCGACAGGCTCGCGCCAGACTTCTTTAGAGGTGACGAGGATGAATTGCCCACGGTGGATGTGTTCATTCCTACCTATAACGAGCCGCTCGACGTCCTGGAACGGACGATCATAGGGGCGCTTGCGCTCGATTATCCGCAAGACAAGCTGAAAGTCTACGTGCTCGACGATCAACGTCGTAATTGGCTCAAGGCCTACTGCGAGGAGAAGGGAGCAATCCACGTCACACGGCCCGACAACAGCCATGCCAAAGCCGGCAACATGAACAATGGTCTGAAGGTCAGCTCCGGCGACTTCATCGCGATATTCGATGCTGACTTCGTGCCCTATCGTCACTTCCTGCGCCGGACGCTTCCCTTCTTTTCCGATGCGACCATCGGCATCGTTCAAACGCCACAGCATTTCTTCAATACCGATCCGGTGCAAACAAATCTCGGTCTCGAAAATATCTGGCCGGACGAGCAGCGTTTGTTCTTTGATGAAATTGCACCGAGCCGAGATATCTGGGACGTCAGTTTCTGCTGTGGGTCATGCTCAATCGCGCGACGCAAGGCGATCGATGAGATTGGGGGGTTTCCAACGGAATCCATCACAGAGGATCTGTTGACCACCCTTTCCATGCTCAACAAGGGTTACAAGACCCGTTACCTGAATGAGCGCCTGTCGATGGGATTGGCCGCTGAGAATCTGACTGGCTATTTTGTACAGCGTGAACGCTGGTGTCAGGGGGGAATTCAAACACTTTATCTTCACAACGGCCCACTGCGCGGACCTGGTCTGTCGCTTTTTCAACGCATCATGTTCCTTCCGCTATCGTGGTTGGTGCAGTATCTGGTGCGCTTTACGATATTGATCATCCCGATCATATATCTCTGGTTCGGCTTGCTGCCGCTCTACTTCACCAACGCTGCAGACTATATCTCCCATCAGGTGCCGTTGCTGACGGCCTATTTCCTTTTGATGCTCTGGATAACACCGACCCGATATTTGCCTGTCGTATCGAGTGCCGTCGGGGCTTTTTCGACGTTTCGGATGTTGCCAACCGTTATTTCCAGTGTGGTGCGTCCCTTCGGCAAGCCATTCAGGGTGACCCCGAAGGGCAGCGGCAACGAGGCGATCGGATTTGATGGATACAGCCTTGCCTGGATAGCGGCGTTGATCGTGGCGACGGCCATCGGTCTTGTCATCAATATTGTCCCTGAGACCTCCCATATCGAGGCGCAGTTCTCGCCGATTGCGGTTTGCTGGTCGGGCATCAACATTCTCGTTCTCGCTATTGCGTCCTTGATCTGCTTCGAAAAACCGCGACGGCTCTTCGATGCGTTCAAACTTGACGAAGCGGTTCACGTCGACGGGGTTTCCGGCCGCATAGTCAGTCTGGCGCTCGACAAGGCAGTCGTTGCCGTGCCGCCGGAGACGCGCTTTGCATCCGCCGATGTCACGCTGTCGCTCGAGGGGTTCTCGCCCTTCAAGACCGAACTAAGGACGGTCACCCAAAGACGAAGGAGCATTGCTCGCTCAGGCGACAAGGAGGCCTTCTACCTGCACCTTTTTTTCAACCTTAGCGGTTCGCCCCGCGATAAAATGATCGTGAAACTTTATACCGGGCGTTACTCCCAGGACGTTCGTGACATTGACAAAGTCGCTGTCTCGATCAACCTTCTGCTTCGGACATTCGGTCGGACCCGGACGCTTTGAGCGAGGTGTTTCCCGGCCCGGCAGCCGGCCAATCGCCAGGTCGGCCGCAGGTTCAAATCCTGCCCCCGCAACCAG
The DNA here is from genome assembly GCF_023006465.1 of Rhizobium sp. PRIMUS64. Lineage (NCBI taxonomy): Bacteria > Pseudomonadati > Pseudomonadota > Alphaproteobacteria > Hyphomicrobiales > Rhizobiaceae > Rhizobium > Rhizobium sp. PRIMUS64. Next base: position 3,892 of record NZ_JALBGX010000105.1, read on the forward strand.
ATACGCGAAAGCCCGCCACGTGCGGGCTTTCGTGTGTTTGGACACTGGGCATCGCGCGTCCACAACAATCGTCAATGCAGTCGCAGGCGGCGCCGCTCGCTGAGCTGCAGTCTCCGGTTCCAGCGGGCGAGGGTCTCCGGCACGACGTCCGTCTTGCGAGCGGCGGCCTCGGCACTCATGCGGATCCGTTCAAGGGCAACACCCGCCTTGGCGGCATAGTCGAGGGCGGCCGGGTCGTCCGAATGCACCTCCTGGATCGCGGCGAAGACGGTCTCCGCCTCGGCCAGCCGTTTGCTGGCCGCAAGGGCGATACCGCGCTTGTAATGCGCCTGGATGAGATGCGGCCCGATCTCGGCGACCCGGCGGAAAGTCTCGGCGGCCTGCTCATATTGATGTAGCGCAAGCTGCGTGTCGCCAAGCCGCATATGGATCGGCGTCGGATCGGGCGCTTGCTCGACGAGGGCCTTGTAGGCAGCCAGTGCCTCCGTCAGCTTGCCCCGGTCGAACAGCAGATTGGCGAGGCCGAATTCCGCGCCGGTATGGCCTGGAGCCGATTGCAGGACCTGGTTGAAGGCGATCTCCGCCTTGCTCCGGGCCCCATTGCGGTACATGTCGAGCGCCTGGTCATAGACGAAACGAATGCTGCGCGGGTTGAGCACCCCATGCAGATTCTGGCCATTGCGGGTGCGGAACAGGGTGCAGCTGATCCGCCTTTCCTCCACCCCGAACATGTACTTATAGGGTTCGTTTCCCCTCAGGAAGTCATAGGTCTTGAAGCCCTGCTCGATCGCCCGCCGGATGCAGTAGCCATGCAGGATGAGACCGGGAGACGGCGTCTTCCAATTCTCGTCGCGGCCGGTGATATAGAAGAGGATGGCCTTCCTCTGCCGGTCGACGATATTCGCCAACGCCCCGAGCGGCTGGTCGCCATGCCAAAAGACCGGCACCTCGAGATCGCCGCAGTTGAAGCTGTCCATCAGCATCTCGCGTGTGGTGATGATCAGCCGTTCGGTCCGCTCCGCGCCCTTGCGGGCACTCCATTTGATCCGCCAGAGATTGAAGAGAATGTCCATGTCCCGATCGATGGTCTCGGGAGTTGCCATCGTGATCCGGTAAATATCGTCGCCTTCGACCTTGCGCAGGAACCGCCGGAGCTTTTGGCGCGTCTGGCTGCTCATCCGCTGCTCGAGATAGTCGTCGAAGCTTGCCGGCAGGGGGACGATGGGACAGATCGTATTGTCGATATTCTCGCTGTTCTTGGGCGAGCTGTCGCGAAACATCACCTCCGGACCCTGCAGCGCCTCGATCATCTTCTCGCGCCGGCCGGCAGGGCCGCTGAAATATTCGAGCTTCAGGTCGGTCCAGTTCTGATGTTTGAGAAACGAAGCAAAGCCGGCAATGGCATGATGCTCGTAATCCGGTCTGACGATGAGACCGGTATAATCGGCCGCAAAATTCCCGGCCATGATGATCTCGTCGTAGAAGAGCCCGGTCTTCTCGTTCAGATGCGTGATGAGGCGCAGCGGAAAGAAGGCGACATAAGGTGCTTCGGGGTCGCGTTCGCGCAGAGCAAGGATGAACCAGCGGCGTCGGCGGGACAGATAGTTCTTCAGCCAGATCCAGGACAGGAAATGCTGCGCGTCGGGGTCTTCCATGAAGACCTGATCCCAGTTGTCGCGTACCGCCTCGAGCCCGGCAATGGTGTCGATGATATCTATGCGCATGCCGCCCCCCAATACCCCATACGTCACTCGGGAGGTTTCATTCTAATGGCAAACACTGATCTTCAAATAAACCGTCCGGATGATTTGCAGGACCTAAATGTGATTAGTCCGGAGCCGGCGTATAACCCAAAATCGCGACCGTTTTTGGTGAAAATCATGCATAGATTCAAAGTGATAGAGCGTGCCGCGTCTTGGAGGACGGCGCGCTTCAATGTACATCGCCCGAAAGTGTGCAGCGGTTTTGAGAACATGCATTCATAAGGATTAGATCAGAGCTCACCGGCGATCTGCGGGCTCGCATGGATGAAGGCCCAGAGCGTCCGGCTGATGGCGACGATTTCGGCGATCGACTTTTCCAGAAGGTCGATCTCGCGTGCGTCCATCTGCTCGATTTTGCCGTAACGGATCTCCTTGTCGTCCTCGACAAGCCGCATCAGCTGCGTGCTCGAGATCTCTCCCTTATCGTCGAAGGAATAGATGCAGTGATTGTATTTGTTGCGTGTCTTGGATTCTTTCTTCAGCCGCGACATGGCCGAAAGGATCGCCTTGCGGTCGGAAGGAGATGTCGAAGCGAGTTTGGAAAGCCGTTCGATGAGGTCGATCCGGGCGCGCGTCGTGTTGAGCGTCAGGAACACGACGATTGCTGCTTCCTTTTCGACCCGGAGAAGATGGGCGATGATGTAGATCAGCAGGCTTTCGGTGTTCGTCCAGACATAGTTCAGCCGGCCGACCCGCAGCAGGACATCGGACATCGCCGCCATGCTTGACCCTTTCTCCCCGGAGGGGATCCATCCATGAAGGATGGCATATGGACATTACATCAGAACAACGGGCAAGTCCGTCGCATTTACCTGATCGCGGACGATCAGCGTTCCTTGAAAGCCCGCGACATGCTGTCGGTGATTGGTTTGCTCAAATATTCGAAGAAGGTGCGTTCCGACGTCTGGATCAGCACTTCGGCCGGCATGCCGGGAACGGGATGGAAATTGTGCACCCGTGCAATCTCGGAATCGGGTATTCCGACGCGGACGATATAGACGTCCTTGACTGAAGCTCCCGAATTTTCCTCGATCGAATCGGCTGAGACATAGAAGACCTTGCCCTGCAGAACAGGGGTCGTGCGCCGATTGAGCGCCGTGAGGCGGATCGAGGCCGTTTCGCCCTCATGCAGCTGATCGATCGAGGTGCGCAGCACCTGCGCTTCCAGGATCAGCGGCACATGCGCCGGCAGGATCTCCATGATCGGCTTGCCTGTCGTGATGACACCGCCGGCTGTGTGAAAATAGGAGCGCACGACCGTGCCCGACACCGGCGAACGGATGGTGGTGCGTTCGAGCACGCCGGCGGCCTCGCGCATCTGTTCGCGCACGCTGTCCAGATCGGTTTCGGCGGTCTCGAGTGCATCGAGTGCCGCCTGCTTATTGGAGTTGACGGCGATGACGGCTTCCTGGCGGAATTTGGCGATCTCCGCCTCGCTCTCGTTGAGCTCACCATTCAGTCGAGCAATGTCGCCCATCGCATCGGCGATCGCCCGTTCGATGGCCAGAAGATCCGTCTTGCGCATATAGCCGACCTTGACCAGTCGGGCCTTGGAATCGCGTTCCTCGGTCAGCAGCGACAATTGCCTTTCAAAGGATTCTCGTTGGCCCTTATAGCCGGCGAAACGGTATTCCAGCGACTTGATGTTCTTCTCGATCAGATTGAGCTGCTCCTCGAGCTTGATCTGCTTGCTGTGAAAGACGACGTTCTGGCTCTGGATGATCGCGTTGATGTCGGGATCGCTTGCCTCTTTCATCACAATATCGGGAAGCTGGAATTCGCGCAGGCCCTGCGCTTCGGCGCGGAGCCTTGCGACGACAGCTTCCAGGCGCAGCCGGCGAAGCTGCAGCATCCGCTCGTTCGAGCGGGACGCCGTGGGGTCGAGGGTCAGCAGGATATCGCCTTCCTTGACCGTATCGCCCTCGCTGACGCGCATCTCCCTGATGATGCCGCCTTCCAGATGCTGGACGATCTTGTTGTTGCCGGTCGCGACGAAGCTTCCTTGCGCGATAACAGCGGAAGCAAGCGGTGCCGTCGCCGCCCAGAAGCCGAAGCCTCCGAACGAGGTGAAGAGAACCGTCAGGCCGACGATGCTGTGCATCCGGATCGAGCGCGGCACGTCGCTATACCATTCGAGCTGCACCGGACCGGTCGTCTCCTGCTTTTTCCGTCCCATGTCGTTCATCCTTCGATGCGCGGTGCTTGTTGACCGTTATTGCCGTTGTTCTTGGAAAGCGCCTGCAGCACCTCGATCCTTTCCCCGAACATGGCGACAGTGCCCTCCTTGAGCACGAGGATCTTGTCGACGCATTGGAGAAGGGCTGGGCGCTGGGTGATGGTCACGGTGGTGATGCCCTGCTTCTTGGCATGGATCAGCGCCCTGGCAAGCGCTGCCTCGCCCTGGGTATCGAGGTTTGAATTCGGCTCGTCGAGGACGACGAATTTGGGGTTGCCGAAAAAGGCGCGAGCCAGCGCGATGCGCTGCTTCTGGCCGCCCGAAAGCGGAGCGCCATCGGCCGCCACGATGGTTTCGTAGCCCTGGGGGAAGCCTGCGATGAGCTCGTGCACGTCGGCCAGCACTGCGGCTTCGTAGATCTGATGATCGTCGACGTCGTCGCGCATGCGGCAGATATTGGCCTTGATCGTCCCGGGAAAGAGCTGCACGTCCTGCGGCAGATAGCCGATGCTTTCGCCGAACTGGCGCTGATCCCAGTTGCGCAGATCCATCAGGTCGAGGCGAACATTTCCCGACGTCGGGACGATCGAGCCGACGAGCATCTTGCCGAGCGTCGTCTTGCCGGACCCGGAATTGCCGATGATCGCAAGCGATTCCCCCTTCCTGAGCGAGAAGGAGATGCCGTTGAGAATGACCTTCTTCTGCGGCGGCGGCACGAAGAGAATGCGTTCGACATCGAGCCGGCCTTCGGGATTGGGAAGGCGCAGGCGCGGGAAGTTCAACGGCGAGTTCAAGAGCAGGCTCTTGATCCTGCCATAGGCGGCGGCCGACCGGTTGAACTGGTGCCAGCCTTCGATGGCGCCTTCGATCGGCGCCAGCGCGCGTCCCGATATGATCGAGGAGGCAATCACCATGCCGCCCGTCAGCTCGCCCGAAAGCGACAGGTGCGCGCCCCAGCCGAGCAGGGTGACCTGGGTGATCATGCGGCAGGCCTTCGATATGCCGGAGAAGATGATGTTGCGGTCCTGCGCCTCGACTTGCGATTTCAGCGAGCCCGCCGTTTCCCGGCCCCACATCTTCACCGCTTCGGGGATCATCGCCATTGCGTTGATGATCTGCGAATTGCGCGACATGGAATCGAGGTGGAAATTTGCCCGGCTGAGATAGCCGTTGGATTCGGCAAATTGCCGGGCGGTGAATTTCTGATTCAGATAGGCGATCACGAAAAGCACCGCGCAGCAGGTCATGATGATGATGCCGAGATGCGGATGCACGAAATAGACGACGACCACGAAGAACGGCATCAGCGGCGCATCGAGAAACGCGATCAGCGTGCCGGATGTCAGGAAGCCCCGCAGCAACTGCAGGTCCTGCAGTGTCTGATAGTCCTTGCCGCTGCCATGCAGCGATGCTCTCGCTGCAGCGCTGAGGATCGGCGCGCCGAGCTGCACTTCGAGTTCCACCGCGGTGCGCATCAGGATGAAGCGCCGCACCGAATCCATGAAGGCCTGCAGCAGCACGGCGCCGATCACGGCGATCGAGAGCATGACGAGCGTATCGATGGAGCGGCTTGTCAGCACCCGGTCGGATATCTGGAAGAGATAGAGCGGGATTGCCAGCAGAAGGACGTTGATGGCGATCGTGAACATCATGACGACCACCATGTTGCGTCGCACCGCCGCCATGCCGCGCGAGAGGCTGGCGGCGAAATTCACAGGCTCGCTGCGCTTGTGAAAACCGCCGCCACTTCCTCCGCCCCCGCCCCCGCCGCCCCCGGGATCGGAATCCTTGCCGTTTCCGCCGCCGCCGGTGCGCAGCCGCCTGTCACTCTCGCTGATCGGGCCACTTTCGCCTTCGATGGTCTTGCCGAAGGGCATCGTCGGGCTCGATTTGAGCTCGGTCTTCTCTTTCGGCAGTTCGGGGGGCACCCGCGCTTCGATCCGCGGCTGGGCGAGTGCTTCCACCGGTTCTGCTGTCGCCGGGCTCTGCGCCACTGCGGCAGGAGGCGCCGTTTTCACATTCGAGGCTTCCGCCGGCACTGTTTTCTGCGTCAGGGGCGGCTGAGTTGCACTTGCGCCTCCGATATCGGCAGCCTCGCGCGCCGCGATTTCGATCGTCTCCTTGCTGCCATCGGGAGACGAAGCAACGGCGCCACTGAGCCTGCGAAGATTCTCGACCGCCTGGTCGATAGCGGAGATGCACACCTCGCTCATCGCAGCGTCCGAGGGGGCAGCGGAAGGAATATTACCCGACCTCAGATCGAGGGCGCTGCCTGCCGCAAAGATTTGTTTTGAAATCTGGTTCATCGTGGTTCCTCCGCAATACTCAAGGTCACGCGACCATGGCTTGCATTACGTCGGCGGGGTGCGCCGACGACCATGAAAAATCATGTCCGGCATTGATGACGCCGTCCGCAGAATCGCTGCCCGCCGGATCGTCGTTGTCGAGAAAGGCAATAACTTCGTTGGCGAGCCTGTCGTCGGCCGGCTGCGGCTGCGTCGTGTCATGCTCCACCAGCCCGCCCTGAATGAGGATGGCGTCTGAATAGAGCTGGCCCGCCAGATAGGTCGTCTGGCCGAAACTGTCGTAGTCGACGATCTCGGCGATGTTGATGACCGCATTGCTGCCTGTGTCGATCGTAACCGTTGCATCGGGATTGTTGTCGAGGATGGTCGATGCCGCCTGAGTCACATCATCGGAATCGCCGAGAATGCTGACCTGTTTTATGATCGTCATGTCGTAGAGATTGCCGGTGATATAGAGCACGTTGAGGCCGGCATATCCCTGGAAATTCACGTCGAACGACAGCCCTTCGGGCATATTGGGATCGCGATCTTCGATCGCCTTCTGCGCCTCGACCATATAGTCCGGCATGGCCGCGAAGGGGCTGTCCGTCCCGACATTGTGGATCGAGGCGAAATTCCAGATCAGGTTGTTGCCGGTCTGGATGTCGGCGCCGGGATCGACGCCGTCTTCCGCCCGCACCCAGTCATTGTCGTAGAGCAGCGAGATCTGCGTGATGCTGTTGATGTCGAGCACATTGCCGCCGATGATCACCAGATCATACTGCATGCCCATCCCGAAAAAGGAGGAGAAGTTGATGGAGGTATTGCCGCCCGTCAGAACCGTGGCTTCGGATCCCGAGGTGGTTACCGTCATCGTGTCGTTGTCGCTGACGAAGTGATATTGCTCGATCCACTGTACGAAGGAGACGTCGCCATCGATGACGCTGACGCGCCAGCTGTTCGGGAACGTCGGCTCGGCAGCATCGCTGTCGGCGTGGCTCGATGCTTCGAAGGTGCTGTGTTCGAAGATGGCGATATTCTTGGCGACCGTTCCCGCCTCCTCGGCCGAATGGCCGGATGAGCGCAGCGCCGAGGCGATCTCGTCGTGATCGCTGTAGACGAAGGCCTGGGAGATCGCGTCGATCTGGTGGTAGTTGCCCATTACCGCGGTGACCGAAGTAATGACGCCGGTGTTGATCACCGAGGCGACGTTGACAAGGAGATTTGCGCCGGCGGTCACATCAAGGCTACTGCCGCTGGGATCTGTCTGTTCGACGGACGAATTGCTGTCGTCGGGTTCTTCCTGGAGCTTGGCGAGACCGCGGTCCGGCAGGAAGTCGTCGAGGACGGGTATATCGGTCTCGGCCTTGCCATTGACGTAGACGATGGGGCCGTCGCCCGCGGGATGGGTGGTGACGAAATGATGCGTCGCGTCGGTGCTGGGCGAGGTTGTCCCGCTGTCCTCGGTATTCTGGGCATTCTGGATATAGCTTTCGAGATCCTCGGCGATCTTCAGCGCGCCATCATAGATGTCGGTTCGCTGGAGGCTCGAAAAAGGCGTGAAGATCTCAGCCTTGGTGCTGAAGTCCGCGAGCTTTTCCATGACAAAAGTCGTGTCTCGCGGCGCATGGACGCCGTTCGTCATATCGAGATAATCGTCGTCGTAGAGGACGTTGACCTGGAGGACATGACTGATCGTCGAGCCAGGCCCGGCAAAGACGGTCAGTTCCGGCTCATCCGTGAGCACGATATCGGTCGGATCGCCGAAATGCGGTAACGGGATGTCCTTTGCGGCAATCGCCGCCAGCTTCTCGAGGCTCTCTTCGAAGACGCGGCCTAAATGGCGCGCCGGACCATATTCGATCTCGTAGCTGCCGCTTTTGTAAATGACGCCTGGATCGTAATCCTTGAGCTGAAGATCGGAAGAGAAGGCAGCCGTATAGGCATCCTGATCCGGCAGAACGGGTCCATCCGCGCCCGGTCCTGCGCCTTCAGCATAGTTGGTGCGCAACCGCATCTCGTCGGTCGTCATCTCGAAGAGACCGATGAAGTGCGCGATGATTTCCGAAATCTTCTCGATATGCATGGTTCGGCCCTCCCATTCGAAATGACGATCGGCCTTCTGGGCGCCCCTCGCTGGGAGCTGCGGTGTGGTCGTCAAACCGTTTTCAAGCAATCAAGCTGCACCGGCCGGGGCCGGTGCAGCTCGTCTTGGTCGTTGGAGGTCCGTGTCAGGTGCTGGTATCCTCGCCGACGTCGGAAACATGAGAATTGCCGCCGATGACGCTGGAGTCGATTGTGTTGCTGAGCAGGTTAGCACCCTGAACAAGCTCGAGGTGGAAGCCGGAATTGGCAAGGATAGCCGAAGCGTCGGCCGTGCTCGAGCCATTGGCATCGTCGCCAGCCTTGAGATCCCAGCCCTTGCCGTCCATCTCAATGCCTTCTGCACTATCGGCGTGGCCGCCATCGGCCTTCAGATGGTTGTCGGCCCCGCCATTGTCCATCTTGATGTTCCAGGCCTGGTCTTGGTCAGCCAGATGGTTCGCCTGGACGGCGCTGAAGCCGCTGTCGTTGCCCTCGCCGGACAGCGAATTGTTGAGGATGCTGTCAACGTCGAGAGTGAAGGAGAAGTCGTCGCCGAGGTTGAAGGTGAGGTCGTGGCCGGCAACGCCGAGATTGTCGAAGTCCTTGACGTCTTCGATGACGGCGAAGTCGGTATCCGTCTTGTTGAAGCTGTCGGCCGTGTTGTTGCTGTCGGAGACCGTCTTGGTATCCGTATCCGTAATGGTCTTGATGTCGGTGTCTGTCACGGTCTTCGTATCGGTGTCCGTGATCGTCTTGGTGTCGGTGTCGTTGTCGCTGTACGACTTGCTGTCATAGCTCCAGTCGTAGTCGTTATTGGAGTCGGTGATCGTCGTGGTCTTGGTGCTCGTATCGTCGTCGGACTTGTAGCTCCAGTCATATTCGTTGTCGCGGTTGTCGCCATTATTTGCGGAGAGCTCGGCCTTGACGTCCACATCTACGCTGTTGTCGGTATTGTCGCGATTGTCGCCATTGGCGACGCCGCCGACATAACCGGTCGAGCCGTCGTCAACTTCAGTTGAATTGATAGCGCTGTTGGCAAAGCCGTCGGCAAGCGCCCCGACCTTCGTGATTTCGATGTCGTCAGACATTCAAGTTTCTCCAGAAAAAAACCGGAGCAGCTTTTCGAAATCCCTCTCATCTCAAATGGGATTTTACTCGCGCTCGCTCCGATGCGGTTAACATCGGCAGATGTATTCGGTACTAGTCATCTGCGGCTTCTTCGCGATTTGTTGATCAAACCGTTGGTATTGGGAACGTACGTACTCAGTACAAGGCCGCACATATCCGGCTCCGAATCCTGAAATGGATAAGGAGTAGTCAGGTCTTCTTTTCGTTGAGTTGCCCTAAATGGAGGCCATGTATCAAAACGCTAAACAGTACATGGGTTTTCCATGTCGCCACTTGGACGACGATCACAGATTGCTGGAAAAAATGCGGATCCGATAGACATCAATTCGGGCTAAGGCGGATCTGCCATGCCCGGCTAGCCCTGGATAGCCCCTGTCGTTGGAGCGTTAAGATCTCTTCGGCGGGAGCGTCGGCGGGCAACGAGAATCCGGGGATCCCGGCATTCGCTGCCGGGTTTGAGGGGCACCTTCCCCCGTCCTGTATCCGGCCACCCTGCATGACGAAATTATGACAATCTGTACTGAAATATTACATTAAGCTGTTCAGCTATAGTCGGAGCAAATATAACCTTGAAGTATATAGCGCAGTGAAAATACAACCAAGGCATAGTATCGTATCGTTTTTCCCCCACTAAAACTAATCACTTTGGGCCATTTCCTTCCTTCTCAATCCGTATTAACATAATTAAGAAATGTCTAAAAAATAAGGCGATGACATTCGGGATCGACATTTCATACTATTTAATACCCGCCATCGCTCCACGTTTGAGTAAAGTGTAACGCTAGGGGAGGCGTATATGTTCATGACAGGGTCTGGAATGGAGAATGCGGACCAAGGAAGGAAGTTGAGTTCGTCTGGAGATACTATACTAGTGGTAGCCAAGGCGGATCTGTTTTCGGAATGCATGGTAGAAGCACTGGCGAAGAAATTTCCGAACTGTGAAGTAGCAAGCATAACGAGCACAAAGCCGATGCTGGAAAAAGATACCAGCGATATGAAGCTCGTTTTATTCTATCATATACCTGGCCCTGAGCTTCAAGAAGCGCTGCAGGCTGCCCGCGAAAACCACCCTGAAACCTCGATCGGACTTGTCGTCGAAGCTATCGACATGCTCGAGCCCTATGTCAGCCGGCTGGTGGAGGCAAGGATCATCGATGGCGTCCTGCCGCTCAACCTCCGGCTCGACGTCTTCATGGCCGCTGTGGATCTACTGATGAAGGGCGGCGAACATTTTCCGTCAGCACTTCTCAACCGTCTCAACAACAAGAACACCCAGCTGGAACCTTCGCTCTATCAGACAAAATCGGTCGATGCGGCGCGCAACAATGCGCTCAAGCTGAGACGCGACAGTATCTCCGCTTTGACCACCCGGGAGGTTCAGATCCTGGATCTCATATGCAAGGGGACGCAGAACAAGATCATCGCCGACAAGCTGCATCTTTCCGAAAACACCGTGAAGGTTCACGTCCGCAACATCTACAAGAAGATGAATGTCCGAAACCGCACGGAAGCGGCATCCCGTTTCTTCAATGAACACCCTGCCGGCGAAGACGATATGTCCGGCCGGTGGCGCAATTGATGTAACGATCTGTTTTGCTTCAGATAGAGGGACGCGCAAAGCAGCGCGACTTCTGTCCGAAGCCGCTTGGGGAGCAGATATAAGGCGCTGAGCCGTGATAGGCGACAGTGCGGGCCGTGACCCCGGCCGGGCGCCCGGCGCGATTTTCCGGATAGGCATAGGCCTTGGAGACGCGCGGGCCCTCGACGATACTCTTCTTCGCGACGACCGCGATGTCGTCATCAACGACCGTGCAGGCCGTCTGTCCGATCGCCATAAGCGCCGTTCCCCAGACGAAAATCGCCAAGCGAAGACGCCGGCCTTTCAGCTGCGCTGCATCTTGTTTTTTCAACATAGCCCAAACCCCTCGCATATGGCGCTTCCGGATGCAAGACCGGCCTTGCAGTTGAGCGCGGCCGATCACCCGACTTCCCTCGTATATTAGCTGCATTGAGTGAAGCTTGAGAGGCGGATAAGAGGCGTATTGGTGGTAAAGCGTTGAAAGTGATTAATCATTTGTTACTTTGAAGAATACTTGCGTAATTATTTTGGATAGCTGGAATTTTTCAAGTTGACCTTGGCGGCAGTCGTTGTATTGTTTTAATAGTAATTCGGTATCTGGAGAGTAACTACAAAGTTATTCATGTATGGACGCTCAGTTTCGTGAATATCCAGAGCGGATACGGAGGCATGCAGTGCATAAATAATCAAAAGACTAAATACATGGGAAGGAGTTTGTAATGCGTAGTTTCGTTCCCAACGAAGGTTATTCTGAAGTGTCAGGCATTCCGGTGCTCCAAGGGCGACGCACCGTTCTTGTGAATGGCGGGGGCGGCTTCCTCGGTTCACATCTCTGCGAAAGGCTCCTGCAGCGCGGCCACAGCGTCATATGCCTCGACAATTTTTCGACCGGCCGCCGTGCGAATGTCGATCATCTCACATCGAACACCCGCTTCCGCATCGTCGAGCACGATGTTAGGCAGCCCTTCGATATCGACGCGTCGCTCATCTTCAATTTCGCCTCCCCAGCCTCTCCGCCCGATTATCAGCGGGATCCGGTGGGAACGCTGCTAACCAATGTGCTCGGCGCCGTCAACACCTTGGACTGCGCGCGAAAGACCGGTGCGATCGTCGTCCAGTCGTCGACGTCGGAGGTCTATGGCGACCCGAGCCAGAGCCCGCAGCACGAATCCTATTGCGGCAATGTCAACCCGATCGGACCGCGCGGCTGTTACGACGAAGGCAAGCGCAGCGCTGAAACGCTGTTCTTCGATTACCACCGGACTTACGGCGTCGACATTAAGGTCGGCCGCATCTTCAATACCTACGGGCCGCGCATGCGCCTGGACGACGGGCGGGTGGTTTCCAATTTCATCGTGCAGGCTCTGCGCAATGCCGATCTGACGATCTATGGTGATGGCCAGCAGACCCGTTCCTTTTGCTACGTCGACGATCTCGTCGACGGTTTCCTGCGTTTTTCGGCTGCCGGCAGTGCTTGCAACGGCCCGATCAACCTCGGCAATCCAGCCGAAATGACCGTTCGCCGCCTGGCGGAAATCATTCGGGACCTGACGAACTCGCGTTCCCGGATCGTCCACCTGCCTGCGGTCACCGACGACCCCCGTCAGCGGCGGCCGGATATTTCCCGGGCCATGGCCGAGCTGGGCTGGCAGCCCCGCATCGGGCTCGAAACCGGCCTGGCTCGCACCGTCGAATATTTCGACGGCCTGCTGGCCGGTACAGAGAAGGCGGAGGTCGTATGAGATGCCCCGCTACATTCTCGTCACCGGCGGCGCCGGTTTCATAGGCAGTCATATCTGCAAAACGCTGTCGCGTGCCGGCATGATCCCGGTCACCTACGACAATCTCTCGACGGGACATGCCGACAGCGTCCGCTGGGGCCCGCTCATCCGGGCAGAGCTTGCCGACGCCGCCGCGCTGCGCCGGACCCTTGAAGAGTTTTCGCCCGATTGCGTCATCCATTGTGGTGCCAATGCCTATGTCGGCGAATCCGTCGACATGCCCAGGAAATATTACCGGAATAATGTCGTTGGCAGCCTGACCCTGCTCGAGGCCTGCCTCGATCAGGATATCGACCGGATCGTCTTTTCGAGCAGCTGCGCCACCTATGGCGTTCCCGCCTCGTTGCCGATACGGGAGGAAAGCCCGCAACACCCGGTCAATCCCTATGGGCGTACCAAGCTGATCTTCGAGATGGCGCTCGAGGATTTTGCCGCTGCCTATGGCATCCGCTTTGCCGCACTGCGTTATTTCAATGCCGCCGGCGCCGATCCTGATGGCGAGCTTGCCGAACGGCATCACCCCGAGACCCATCTCATCCCTCGCGCCCTTCTTGCCGCCGCCGGCAGGCTGGAGCGGCTCGATATCTTCGGCACCGATTATGCGACCGAGGATGGAACCTGTGTTCGCGATTATGTTCATGTCAGCGATCTCGCGCAGGCGCATCTCGCCGCCGTCAATCATCTGATGGAGGGCGGCGGCTCGCTCAGCGTCAATCTCGGCTCTGGCCGGGGCACCTCGGTGCGCGAGATTCTCGAGGCGATCTATCGCGCGAGCGGCCGTGAAGTCCCCGTGAATTATCGCGCTCGCCGCGCCGGCGATCCGCCGGTCCTCTTTGCCAACACCGCAAGGGCGAAGGCGGAGCTCGGTTTCTCGCCGGTTTTCTCGGATATCGATACGATCATCCGCACCGCCGGCCCCACCTTCGGACTGGAGCTGACGGCATGAGCGACGCACTGCAAGTCGGTCACAGCGCCAGGACGGCGAAGGCCGCCGCGGCTGAGGCATTCGATCCTGTTTTCGCCGGCTGGAACCGCGTCGCCTATGGCTTCGGCATCCTCTGCTGGCTGACAGCACTCGGTTATTTCTGGATCTGGTGGTGCCAGTCCGCCCATATCATTTCCTGGGCCGCCTTCGTGCTTATCACCCTCGTGCTTGCCTGGATCACGCTTGTGCCGGCCTATTTCATCCTTATCTTCCTCGATGCGAGGACGGTCAATCCTGCGGCACGGCTGCCGGAAGGGCGGGTGGCAATGGTCGTCACCAAGGCGCCGTCCGAGCCCTTTGCCGTCGTCCGCGCCACGCTGCAGGCGATGCTTGACCAGATCGACGTCGATTTCGATGTCTGGCTGGCCGACGAGGACCCTTCGGAGGAAACCAGTCGCTGGTGTGCGGCGCACGGCGTGCTGATCTCCACCCGGAAGGGCGTGGCGGAGTATCATCGCACCACCTGGCCGCGCCGGACGCGTTGCAAGGAAGGCAACCTCGCCTATTTCTACGACCATTTCGGCTATGCGCGCTACGATTTCGTCGCCCAGTTCGATGCCGACCATGTGCCGACGCCGACCTACCTCCGTGAAATCCTGCGCCCCTTCGCCGACCCTAAGATCGGCTATGTCTCCGCTCCCAGCATCTGCGATGCCAATGCCGGCGAAAGCTGGGCAGCGCGTGGCAGGCTCTATGCCGAGGCAAGCCTGCACGGTTCGCTGCAGACGGGTTACAATAATGGCTGGGCGCCTCTTTGCATCGGTTCCCATTATGCGGTTCGCACGGCGGCCCTTCGTCAGATCGGCGGCCTCGGCCCGGAACTTGCGGAAGACCATTCGACAACGCTGATAATGAATGCCGGCGGCTGGCGTGGCGTGCATGCCGTAGATGCGATCGCTCATGGCGACGGACCGGCAAACTTCACCGATCTCGTCGTCCAGGAATTCCAGTGGTCGCGCAGTCTCGTCACGATCCTGCTGCAGCATTCCCGCCGTCACATCATGCACCTGCCTTGGCGACTGAGATTTCAGTTTGTGTTCTCGCAGCTGTGGTATCCGCTCTTCTCCGCCTTCATGGCCGTGATGTTCCTGCTGCCGGTTGCCGCCTTGATGACGGGCCAAGTCTTCGTCAATGTGACCTATCCGGATTTCCTGCTGCATTTTACGCCGATATCGGTCGTGCTGACGCTGTTTGCCTTCTTCTGGCGGGCTACGGGAACCTTCAGGCCGCACGATGCGAAACTGTTCGGCTGGGAAGGGCTAGCTTTTATCTTCCTGCGCTGGCCGTGGTCGCTTGCCGGCAGCCTCGCTGCGCTTCGCGACTATATCTACGGCTCCTTCGTCGATTTCCGCATCACACCGAAGGGAAGGCAGCAGCAGCGGTCTTTGCCGTTGCGCGTCATCGCGCCCTATATCGCGCTCGCCGGACTGTGCGCAGCCGCCATGGCACTGGCCAGTGAGGCCCCTGCCGCCCAAGGCTTTTATATTTTCGCGGCGATGAATCTCTCGATCTATCTGTCGCTGACGGTGCTGATCGTCATTCGCCATGCGATCGAGAACGATCTGCCGCGGCTGCCGCAATCACGCGGCCTGTGGCTTGCGACGGCCACGGGGCTTGCGATTTGCATCACCGGCGGCATGCAGGCGGGCAGCCATGGTCTGCATAGCCTCGAGGCCCTTTCCCACGGCCAGACGTTCATCAGTTTCAGCCAATCACAGTTTGCCGTAGCCGGTGCCGGTGTCGGCGGCGGCAAGACCAGGATCGTGAAGTTCCGCCTCAGATGGAATGGGTTCGGAAGCGCGGGGCGGGACGAACAAGGTGTCTGAGCCGGCGGAACCGGCAAGTGTCGAGTAGGAGGATGTAATGAGTATCGGATCGAGACTATACGGAGCGGCCCTCGCTCTCAGCCTGTGTCTGCCCATGGCGGCACACGGCGCCGAGGTCGCCAAACAGAAAGCGCCGACGCCGGTCAGCGCCTATGAGCTCTATCGTATCTATGGCGACAAGACCTGGACCTGGAACACCGGCGGCGGCCGTTTCTTCGATGACGGCCGGCGATTTATCGCCTGGAGCAATGACAAGGGCAAACCGTCCTTCGCCGAAGGCAGATGGGTAGTCGACGATCTCGGCCAGCTCTGCATGCGTGCCACCTGGACGAATGCCGAGGGTGCGGCCCGCGCCAGCACCTGTTTCGGTCACCGCAAGATCGGCAACACGATCTATCAGCGGCGCCAGCCCGACGGCAAGTGGTACGTCTTCCGTCATGCATCGGTGCTCCCGGATGACGAGTTCCGCAAGCTCGCTCCCGTCGATACGGTCAGCGCGAAGGCGCGCGAACTGAAGCAGGTCCTGCTGAGCCAGGAAATAGCCCGAAAAGGAGGGTGAAGCCATGAAGAAGCTAATGAAAAACAACCTCTCGACCACCGCGATTGCGCTGCTGTTGTTGTGTCTCGCGGATCTTCCGGGCCGAAGCGAAGTGCAATATGCGGGCATTGCGCCAAACCCGGCGGCGGCCGTGCAGACGATTATCGACAAGCGCCCCGTCCTTCATGCCGACGGCATCAAGTTCGGGGCCTACGATCCGCACGGCGATTTCGGCGCGCAGGCGAATGTCGCGACCGAAGCCCTGTTCCTGCCGTGGGAGGACGTCGACCTCGAAACGTTGCGCGTCGCCGATGCCTATGCGCTGGCTAGAGGCCGCAACCTGCTGATCACTGTCGAGCCATGGTCCTGGGACGTCGATTGGCGGCTCACCTCGGCACAGCTTCGCGCAAAGGTCCTGCGCGGTGACTACGATGTCAACATGCGTTCGATCGCGCATATGATATCCGAGCTGAAAAGCCCGGTGATCGTCCGCTGGGGACAGGAGATGGAGGACAAGTCAGGGCGGTTCTCATGGTCCGGCTGGAGCCCGCAGGACTATATCACGGCCTACAAGCGGATGATGGACATTGTCCGCCAGGAGGCGCCTAGCACAGAGCTCATGTGGTCGCCGAAGGGAGAGCCTGGCCTCCAGGCCTATTATCCCGGCGACGATTATGTCGATCTCATCGGGCTCTCGGTCTTCGGTCTGCAGCGCTACGACGAGCTTGCCTACAATGAGCACCGGACGTTCTCGGAAGCATTGAAGCAGGGGTATGATCTCGTCGCCGGTTACGGAAAGCCCATCTGGGTGGCGGAGCTCGGCTATGAAGGCGGCGACGCCTATATCAGGCCGTGGATCGAAACTGCCACGTTGAAGCAGAGCGCCTTCCCGAATCTGCAGGAAGTCGTCTATTTCAACGACCGGGATGTGCACGCATGGCCGTTCGATCTCGGCCGGCCGGACTGGCGCGTGGTCGAAAACCTGGACAGCAACTGATAGTCCGGAAAACAGAGGCCTGAAAAACGGAGAGGCCCGCCGGGGTGTTGCGGGCCTCTCCTCATGTCGGGCGACCGATCATCCCTTGATCGTTGCCTTACCCTCTTCGATGAGCCGGGTCGCCGCATCGGCGGGCGATATCCGTTCGAAGGCGAGTTCGTCACAAATCGGGCGCAGCACGCGCTGGTCGAATTGGGTTGCGCCCATCGGCACCGGCGGCGGATACTCGCCGACCTGATCCTTGAGCAGGTTCACGTATTTGACCGTTTCCTGCTCCGTCGGGTTGAGCTGCGGCAGGATGGCTTCACGGACGGTAGGCGACATTGGCACGCCGCGTTCCACACCGAGAATCTTGCCGGCTTCGGGATCATTGACAAAGAAGCTGATGAACTTCGCGGCAGCTTCGCCCTGCTTGGTCGTAGCGCCCACACTCCAGATCAGTGCCGGACGGTAATAATGGCCGGATGGTCCGCCCTTCTTTTCACGCGGCAGCATGGTGATGCCAAGCTTGTTCTTGATGATCAGCTGATAGCCGACCATCTGGTTTGAATAGGCCATGCCGATCACCGATTTGCCGAGACCAAGGCAATTGGTGTCGATCGTGTTTTGATCGAGGGTCTGCACGTCGGCAGCAACGGTGCCGCCCGCCTTACGCAGTTTCTCCCAGTAGTCGAACCATTCCCTGGCATCGTCAGCCGTGAAGCCGAGCCCCACGCTTTCCCTCGCAAAGAGGCTCTTGCCGCGCTGGCGCAGCCAGGCATCGAACACATAGTTGTAGCGCGCCGCATAGGGGCCGCCGCCCTTGCCGGAAGACTTGGCGAGTTCTACGGCGAGCTTGGCGTACTCATCCCAGGTGAGGTCGGGCGTCGGCAACGGGATGCCTGCCTTTTCGAATTCGACTGTGTCGAAGAACATCGAGAAGGAGTTGAGGCCGAGGCCGACACCATAGAGCTTGCCGTCAATGGTGGTCAGTTTCAGCATGTCGGCGCCAAAGGACTGAACGTTCAGCGTCGAGGGGACGAATTCATCGAGCGGCAGGCAGGCGCCGCGCTTCGAATAGTCTGAGATTGTTCCAGGCTCGAGTTGGAAGATGTCGGCGATCGAGCGGCCGGCCATCTGCGTTGCGAGTTTCGTCCAGTAGCCGTCGCCCGACAGCGATTCGCCGACCAGAGTGACGCCAGGCGTCTTCGACTGATAAAGCTTGGCAACATCGAGCGTACGCTTGGCGCGGTCGTTGGACCCCCACCACATGGCACGCAGCTGGGCGTCTTCGGCAAAGGCCGGAATGGCGCTTCCGGCACCGAGGGCGAGACCGGCGGCCGCACCGGCTGAACCCATCAGAAATGAACGGCGATTGACCTGCATGATATTCCTCCTTGTCCCAACTGCCCGCTGCCATCCTCCAACGGCATTATCGAGCACTTCGGCAAACAGATTACGCAAAAAAAATTTTATTGCAAGAAGCAACCATTTTCTTGCAAATTTGCACTATTTGCATAATGTTTGCCTATGAACGACCAAAAGATCAGACGGCCGCGTCAGGCCGATATAGCCACATTGGCCGGCGTTTCCGTTTCCACGGTGTCGCGCGTGCTCGCCAACGAACCTGGTATCAGCGAAACCGTCCGGCGCCAGATATTGAAGGTGGCAGCCGAGAATGGCTATCCCGTCAAACCGGCTTCCGAAGCCGTTGCCGGCGGGCTGGCGCTGATTGCCAGCGACGGCGTCACCGGCACTCTCAGCGTCTTCTATGAAGCGATCGTCGACGGCCTGCGCGCCGGCGCTGCGGAAGCAGGCATGCCCTTCGACGTCCGGCTGGTCCGCGAAGATCGTATCACGCCGGGTGCCGTGCGCGACTATATGCAGACCGCGGGAGCTGAAGGTCTCTTTCTCGTCGGTATCGATCCGAACGAGACGTTGCGTGGCTGGCTGCAAGCCAGCATGACACCGACCGTTCTTGTCAACGGCACTGATCCAAGGATGCAGTTTGACGGCGTTTCGCCGGCTAATTTCTTTGGCGCCTACGAGGCCACCCGCCGGCTGACCGAGGCCGGCCATCGTCGGATCCTGCATCCGAGCGGCTCCCACCGCCACACGATCCGGGAGCGCGTGCGCGGCTTCGAGGCGGCGATCGCCGCCGTCCC